>NZ_LIRO01000107.1:0-10767 GCF_002742025.1 Limnothrix sp. PR1529 | reverse complement strand
CCCCCGCCCTGCTCACCGAGTTGCAAACCCGATTAGGAACCAACGCCCGCCCCCTCCAGGCCCAGCTTGCCACCCCCAAAGCCTAGACCGAACGTTCTAGCGTTGGGAATTTGCCGACTCCTGCGCGGGTGAATCCGCCAAATTGATTTGCTGAATTGGAATTTGGATCGTGAAAGTTGTGCCCTGGCCGTATTGCGATCGGAAACTGAGTTTCCCTCGATGTTTTTCCGTAATGATTTGATAGCTAATGGCCAGTCCCATTCCAGTTCCTTTACCTACATCCTTAGTAGTGAAGAAAGGATTGAAAATTTTGCCCTGAATCAGTAGCGGAATTCCGATCCCGTTATCAGCAATTTCAATCGCAATCCATTGGCTATCCAGAACAAAGGTACTAATTTCAATTGTCCCAAAATAAGTGGAACTGCTGGGCATAATAATTTTCGAGTCTGCTTTTTTAACAGCTTCCCCGATCGCATCGATCGCATTTTCTAAAATACTCATTAACGCTTGATTTAGATATCGAGGATAACNNGGTTTTTAGCTCAGATTCATCAATTCGCGAGAAATTTCGTAAATCTAAAACGATTTGCCGAATGCGGTGAGTCCCCGTTCGCATCGAATTGATGATTTTTTGAGAGTCCTCTTTCAAAAATTCTAAATCAATGGTTTCGGTGAGTGATGGAATCACCGCAGCCGTTTTCAAGTCCTGGGGTTGATGAATTTCTAAGGCTTGAATTAGCGTTTGTAAATATTCNNAAAGTTCACGGGATTATTAATTTCATGGGCAACCCCAGCCACAAGCTGCACCAAACCCGACATTTTTTCAGACTGCACCAAATCGCATTGGGTTTGCTGAAGCCGCTCGATCGTGGCTTGTAACTTTTGATTAGCTGCATTCAGAGCTTGCGTTCGTTGGGCAACCCGTTTTTCGAGTTCTGTGTTCATCCGTTGCAGCAATTGCTCAGCCTGGTGGCGATCGGTCACGTCCGTTAAAGATCCTGAAAATTCACCATCAGCGCCACGGGGCTGAATCGTAATTTCTAACCAAACTGTCTTCTGAGTATGATCTCGAAAGTGAAGCTCCTGTCGCAAAGTGGCGCAATGATCTAAGTCAGCCATCATCGTTTGCCAGCCCGCTTGCTCAGTTTCATCCATAAACTGGGCCAGGGATTTGCCTAAGCACAAATCAATCGGAAAGCCGAGAATCTTCGTCCAAGCTGGATTTAAAAAGGTAATTTGACCCAAATGATCAACCTTAAAAACAATTTCACTCAGGTTTTCCACTAGGGTTCGATAGCGGCGCTCTGATTCCGCGAGTCTTTCAATGAGTCGGTATTGAATTTGGGTGTTTAGCTCATCACTTTTATTAAAATCAGTCATTATCCTGTTTTACCTAAGAGGATGTCTGAAAAGCCCAAATGGATACTCTGCAAGCTCCAGTCACCGGCAAACACAGAATGCGCAAGCTCCTTTGCCAACTGCTAGCCCCTAGCTCGGTATCTCAAAACACTTTTCAGACATCCGCCAAAGACTCAAGAAAAGACTCAGCGGAAATTACATTGGCATAAAGGGGAAACACATTTTCTAAGTAAAATTCCTGCTCAAACTGGGTTCTGGCACAGGTGCAATCGGCCAAAACTGACACGCGATAGCCCTTTTCGTGGGCCGCCCGACCGGTGGAGTCAATGCAAACGGAAGTGACCGCACCGGCCAGCACAATATGGGTGATTTGATGTTTTTGGAGCAGCTCATCCAACGAGGTTCCCGTGAAGGCATTTAAACCCCGCTTTCCGGGCACAACCCAAATTTGATCGTGAAAGGGCAGGAGGGCCTCAACCATTTCCGCACCTTTTTGCCCTGCTTGGAAGGCCCCCACGTCGCGGACGGTTTTAAGGATACCAACGGGATCCAGCAATTCCTCATAGGTGGGGGTGAAAAAAATTGGGGTTGCAATGGTGGGAACCCCATGGGCGATCGCCCCGCGCACCACTTGTACCGTACTGTCCAGGATGCGATCGACTGGAACAGCCTGGTCAATCACAGACCGCAGGATCCCATCAGCAGCAAAATAGTCGTTTTGGAACCCAATCAAGATCAGGGCAACTGAACAGGACATAACAAGCTTGGCTATTGGTCTTCTGTTCAGTTTTACGATCTCAATCTTGAGAGAGCAAGCAAATTAGCCTACCCGACTTCTTCACAATCGATGTTATTGAATGGTGCTCAGAACCGTTGCTTTTAAAGCGACTTAGATTGATGAATTTGATCTGAGAAATGATGACTTATAGCCTTTACCTAAAATAATTGGCACGCCATGTCGCAGATGCCATGAAGCAATGGTTCGGTGAGCACTGCCCATCCTACGGGCTTACTGTGCTTAGGAAGTGAGGTAAGGGCCGTCATTCAAGGCATCAATCGCATTCCGCGATCGGGGAAGGAGCCGCCGCCGTAATACCCACAGATGGGGATTCCGGTTCCACTTCGGGCAGAGATTTCACAGCCCCGGGGGTGGGATCTTGGGCCCGCAAATTCGCCAAGGCTTCCTTGAGCAACACAGCCATGGGCACGGCCACCACCACGCCCAACAGGCCGCCCACACGCACGCCAGTTAGGATGGCCACAAACACCCAAAAGGGGTTCAGGCCCGTCACACTGCCCAACACCCGAGGAGCCACCAGGTTTTCCACCACTTGCTGCACAATCAGGGCCGCGGCCAAGGCTTGCAGGGCCAGGCCAATATCTTGGAGGGCAATCAGGGAGATGACCGTGCCAATGCCCACGGAGCCGCCAAAGGGAACCAGGGCCATCAACCCAATGGTTAGGCCAAAGAGCAGGCCAAAGGGAATTTTGAGCAACACAAACATGGTGGTTAGCCCCAGGCCCAAGCAGGTGGCCGTGAGGATTTGCCCAATGAAGTAGTTTTGGAAGCTCGATCGCAGGGTGCGGGAAAAGGGCTGCTGAACCCGATCGGGTAGCCAAGCAATCAAGCTCTCCCAAATTTCTTCGCTGTGTTGCAGCAAATAGAAGGTGAGGACGATGGTTAGCACCACATCCAACAGCCGAACCACCGTCACCACCGTGACATTCAGGGCCAAGTTGAGGGTGCGGCCGGCAATGCTTTGGAGTTCGGTTTTGAGGCGATCGTTGAGCTGGGAAATCACCCCATCTAAGCTGATGGGCAAACCAAACAAGTCGGCTCGCTCATTCAGCATCATGAGTTGGCGCTGGCCCGAGTCAATCCATTCCGGCAGCCGCGCCACCAGTTGTTGCGCCTGGGCCACCACCAGCGGCACCAGGGTCACGCCCACGCCAATGACGATCGACAGGGCCACCAAAAACACCACTACGGCGGCCAGCCCTCGCTTCACCCCTTTGGCCGCTAGCCAGTTGACGGGATAGTTCAGCAAAAAGGCCAGCAAAGCCGTGACCAACAACACCCCCAGCAACGATTGGAAGTAGCCAAAAATCGTGGCCAAGGCCCAGGCATTGAGCACGGTCAGGGGAGCAGCCAGGGCAAAGAATAGAAACCGTGATAGCGGCGAGAGCGATTCCCACCATTGAACCAGCTTGCTTGCGGGAAGTGGCTCAGTGTTGCTCATGCGGGCGCGGCTCCTGCGCTGAGTTAGCAATGGTTTTCCCATTATCGCCAACTTGGGCGGGAAGCAACCCTTCTTTGGGACAAAACTTTTGCAAAGGGGGCGATCGGGGCGGTGGAAGGGGGTCAAGGGCTAGGGCGATCGCTTGGGAGGATTGCCATGGCGGGCGATCGCTTGCGATGTTGCCACATCTTCACACCCGTCCAAAACAGGGCGATCGGGGACAGGCCCACCAGCACATAGAGCCAGCGCGTCCACAAACCACCAAACGTACCAAAGTGCAGCGGCCCGAAGCTGTTCAAGATGCGATCGCCCAAGGCCGCCTGCCGACTGTCATTCACCCGCAGCACCTGACCGCTGTAGGCATCCAGAATCACATTGCTCTGGCCGTAGGAACTGGGTTCGTGGGTTTGGCGCTTGCCAATCCGCACCACCCCATCCGGCGTTCTGGGCAGTGCGATAAACGTTGTGGCAGCTCCGGGTAATGCTTGGTTCGATCGTGCCAACAGTTCCGACAAAGGCAAGGATTTTTGATTGGGCAACACCTTGGACTGCCAAACCGGCTCCGCAGGGGTGAAGGTAATCGCTTTGATCACCGCCGTTGATTGGGCATAGAAATTCCAACAAAACCCCGTGAATCCGGTCAGCACTAAAAAAACAGCAGCAATGATACCCACAACCTTGTGAAGATCAAAATTCAGTCGCTTCGGGTGCGCATCCCACTTAATTTTGAAACCCGCTGCCAACCGTCGCCAACCGGGCCAAAGTGCAATGCCAGTGATCCCCAAAATGGTCATGAAAAACCCTGAAATACCAACAATAATCAGCCCCGTTGTGCCGGACAGCAACTGATAATGCAGTCGCAAAATCCAGTTCATCCAGCTATCTTGCTCTGAGAGGGTTCCTAGCACCTTTCCGCTATGAGGATGGATAAAAAGCTGGATCAGTTGATCACCTTTCCAGAGACGAACTTGGTAAGGTTGACCGGGATGTTGGGGAAACAAAATACCATTAATGCTGGATCCCGGTAACTGTTGGGCAAAGGCTTGGGCAGCATTGGACACTTGGTCAATGCTGACGAGGGTTGATTGGGGGGCGATCGCGCCAAATTTTTCAACGACCAGCCGATCTTGCAACTCATGGGAAAACACCAACAGGCTCCCCGTCACCCCCACAACGATCAGAATCAACCCAACAACTAAGCCCAAGTAGCGATGCAGCGGAAACAGGATCGATCGAATCTGGCGAGCTTGCATAGTCCTCTCGGATTCCAACCCAGTTGAAAAACCAATTTTGAAAATCTACTTGAGGATGAAAATGCCGTAATCGGCCACGACATCGCCTACCGTGAGGCGATCGACCCCTTGCACAATCGCCACCAAATCACCGCTTTTAGTTGAAATGCGCAGGGTTTTATCCTGGGGTTGCAGGTTGTAATCTTCTGGTTTACCTGCAAGCAAAATTGTGTCCTCGCCGGGTTTGAAATTATCAATTTGGGCATAGTCTGCATCACCCTTACCCACATAAAAAGGCGCAGACTTGGGATTAGCCGGGGTGATCAAACTGCCCACAATAAATTCATCCTCGGAGCCAGGTTGACCCACTAGGCGATCGACCTCCCCTTGGCCCAAAGTTTTGGGGCGAATCGGCAACTCACCGCCCTTGTCAGCCACAATCTCGAATGCCACCCCCGAGATATGAGGGTGATGGCCAAATCCAGAAATGGTGTCGTTGCTACCTGTGCCCATAAAAAAGCCCGCGATCGCCTCGCCGTTGGCATCTTTCCCAGACTGGCCAACCGCTTGATAATGGGCGAGTGGAGAAGCAAATTTCCCAGCCTTTACTTGTTCGTTAACTTCGGGATAGGCCAAAGCATAAAGGGCTTCATCAAAATGCTTGACACTCGGATCAGCCGGGGCGATCGGGCTGCTGCTGGGGATGGTTGCTGGTGCGTTATTGCTGGCCGTGGATTGGTTGGTTGATCCCGATTGGCAAGCGGTGATCAAGCTCAGACTCAGCAGGGCGATCGCGTAGGTTTTGTGCATGATCATGGTTGGATCTGAAGAATGTTTTGAGTCGTGGTTGAAATGCGGATTCAAGCATGGGTGATGGCTGGCAAAGGGGCGATGGCAAAACCGCAATTAGCCCTAGCGTTGATACCCAAAACTAGAACCGGATGGAAGCCGATCCAGTGACTGTGAAAGGTGTGCCCACTTCTAGACCGGTGTTGCTTCCTACTGTGGATTTGATGTAGGTTTCATCGGTGAAATTCCGGAAATTCAAGGCAAAGCGATAGTTATTTCGCTGATAGAAAATGGCAGCATTGCCGATGAAATAGTCCCCAATTTTGTAGTCGTTGGCGAGGTTGCCGTAGCGATCGCTCGCATATTCAAAACCCACCCCAAAGCCCAATCCCTTGAGAGAACCCGACTGAATTTCATAAGTTGTCCAGAGGGTGGCTTTATGCTCAGGAATGCCATACAGTCGATTCCCAATCAGAGACTCGTTGGTATCCTCAGTCACTTCGCTGTCGATGTAGGCGTAGGATCCCAAAATCTTCCAACCGGGCAATAGTTCACCAATCAAGTCAAACTCAATGCCGCGATTGCGTTGCTCTCCTGAAGAAACCGAAAACAGGAGATTATCGGGATCAGTCACCGGCACATTTTGCTTGGTGATATCGAAGTAGGTGAGGGTGGCCAGGAGGCGGCGATCGAACAATTCAGCCTTCACGCCCACTTCAAATCCTTCACCTTCTTCAGGCTTCAAGATTGAACCATCCGCACCGGTCGAAGTCGTGGGGCGAAATGATTGCGAATAGTTGGCAAATAGTGATAGTTCGGGAATGGGGCGATACAGAATTCCGAGGCGAGGTGTCCAAGAGTTGAGTTCGGTATTGTTGCCCTCTCGGCGACCCAATTGATCTTCTGTTTCAATGCCGATCGTGTCATAGCGCAGACCAGCCACCACGATCAGATTTTCGGTGAGGTTAATCTGGTCTTGAAGATAAAATCCGAGACGATTGGCCGTGGTCAGGTCATCATTAAACGGTGGCAATGAGGAGCGATCGGGACGAACCACCGCATCATAATTGCGATCAAAAATGTTGATGATTGACGGTTTTGAGCGATCAAACAGCGTAGCAATTCGCGATTCACTGCGATTTAGATCAAGACCAATGGTAGCTTGGTGGGCGATCGATCCTGTTTTGAAAGTACCCACAAGACTGGTTTGCAAGGTGTAGGATTTATCCTCACCATCTTGATCAGCATAAAAACGAGTGACCCGAGGGCCGTTGGCCGTCAGCGGCAGCGCTACCACACTGTAGTCATAGTCATAGCTGATGTAGCGGAAGCCGTTGCGAATTTTCCAGTTATCGCTAAAACGATGCTCGAATTGATAACCGGTGCTGAAATAGTCAGTCGTGACCGAATCTTCTGGATCCGTAATAATCAACTCGCGATCGACTGGCGCAACCCCATCTTCAAATCGGCTCAGACCAAAATCAGACGGTGCTTTTTGGTGAATGTATTCAAGGTTGAGCGATAAGTCTGTTTGGTCACTAATTTTCCAAGCCAGAGCAGGCGCGATCGAAAAGCGATTGGTGTCGGTTTCAAAGTCGCGGAAAGGCGCTTGATGGAGATAGGAACTGTTGAGCCGATAGCGCAAGCTGCCATCCGCAGTCAGAGGCCCCCCAAAGTCAATCCGAGGACGCACCAACTCATTAGTACCGCCTTGCAGTTCAACTTCATAAAAAGGCTCAGCTAGGGGCTGCTTGGAGACCAGGTTAATAATGCCGCCCGGTTCAATTTGCCCATACAAAATCGAAGCGGGCCCCTTCAACACTTCAATTTGTTCCAGGTTGGCTACTTCGGGAATGGCTTGAAAAGAACCATAAAGCCGATAGCCGTCGCGCAAAACCGATACAGTGGCGGGATATTGGTTACCAAATCCGCGAATGCTCACCGTCGCTTCCCGGCTGCTGTTGCTCCCGGCATAGGACACGCCACTGACATTGGTGAGTGCGTCTTCAACGTTGATCACCTGCTGATCGCGCAAGACGGCTTGGGGAATCACCTGCACTGAGAAAGGCGTTTCCAGAATCGGCGTATCTGTGCCGGTGGCGCTGGAAGCATTGGGAACTCGGTAGCTGGGCGATCGCTGCCCCGTGACGACCAATTCTTCTTCGGGCACATCAGCATCCACGTTCAGGCTGTAGGCCAAGTCACCCGTGGCCAAGGTCACGTCCTGGGTGGGCAAACCGTTGCGACCCGTCACCACCACTTGGATGCGATCGGGCGCAATCTGCCAAACCCGCACCGAGGCCACTTCAGCGGTGGGGTCAGCTTGGTTGAACTCCGCGCCCTCCGGTAGCGCCAAGCTGGCGTTGCTGATCTCGGCGATCAGTTGGTTGCCCTCGGCCCGGAACTGGTTCGCATCAATCAATAACGACTGACCGGCTGGAGTTTCCAGGGCAATTTCCAGCTCGTCGGGCAGGGGCGTGACCACCACACGGGTGACGGTGGCCGGGCGATCGGCTTGGGCCAGCCAGGATTCCACCGAAGTGGCGGGAGCGTTGCTGCGGAATCGATCGAGCGGCTCCAGCGGCACTGGTTCAGCCCCAGCGGGAGCAGCCAGCGCCCCGATCGCCACCAACAAAACAGACAGAGACAGAGGAGATGCAGCGTTCATGGGGTGATGTTCTAAGGGACTTTAAGTTGTAATCAGGGAAAATTGCTCGGACATTGAACTGGTTAAAATCGGGGATGATATCAACACAATGATTGGAATCATTTCCTACGAAATTTAGAACCGAATTGAAGCTGATCCTGTGACTGTGAAGGGTGAACCCACTTCAATACCACCCTCATTTCCAGTGGCTCCTTTGATGTAGTTTTCATCAGTGAAGTTGCGGAAATTCAAAGCAAAGCGATAGTTATCTCTCTGATAGAAAATTGCTGCATTGCCAATCAGGTAGTCACCCAGTCGATAGTCATTAGCTAAGTTTCCATAGCGATCGCTCGCATATTCAAAGCCCACCCCAAAGCCCAATCCTTTGAAGGAACCGGACTGAATTTCATAGCTTGTCCAGAGAGTAGCTTTATGTTTTGCCAGCCCAGCCGGTCGATTACCAATTAAGGACTCATCGGTATCTTCAGTAACTTCGCCATCGATGTAGGCATAGGAACCCAAAATTTTCCAACCGGGTAAGGGTTCCCCGATCAAATCCAGCTCAATTCCTTGGTTGCGTTGTTCACCGGAAGCAACAGAAAAGAGGGGATTTTCGGGATCTGAAACCGCAACGTTTTGCTTGGCAATGTCGAAGTAAGTGAGGGTAGCAAGCAGGCGACGATCGAACAATTCGGCCTTCACACCCACTTCAAATCCTTCACCCTCTTCCGGGGGCAAAATTGCACCACTGGAACTGGTGGCCGTCGTGGGACGAAAGGATTGGGAATAGCTAGCAAAGAGGGCTAATTCGGGAATGGGCTGATATAAAACCCCGAGGCGGGGTGTCCAAGCATCCGCGTTAAAACTGCTGCTTTCATCGGTCAATTTTTGATCGGTTTTGCTATCGATCGTGTCGTAGCGCAACCCGGCAATGATCATCAAGTTATCGGTTAGCTTGATCTGATCTTGCAGGTAAATTCCTAGGCGAGTGGTGGTTGTGACATCATCTTGAAAGGGCGGCAAATCCGAGCGATCGGGCTTGGGAACTCGCTCATATTCCGGATTGAAAATGTTGATCGTGCTCGGATTAGCCGTATCAAACAAAGTCTCGATCGCGAACTCGCTGTAGTTGAGATCGAGACCGATTGTTGCTTGGTGTTCTAGGGAACCAGTCTTGAAGTTTCCAATGACACTAGTTTGCGCGGTATAGGAGCGGTCATCCCCATCTTGATCAGCATAAAAGCGAGTGATCTCCGCATCATTCACGATGATCGGCAAGGCGATAACACTGTAGTCATAGGTGTAGTTGATGTAGCGGAAACCATTGCGAATTTTCCAATTGTCACTAAAGCGGTGCTCAAATTGATACCCGGTATTCAAGTATTCAGTGGTAATTGAATCATCGGGATTATTGATCACAGATTCCCGAGAAACGGGAGCAACACCATCCCCAAAGCGGCTAATGCCAAAGTCTGCCGGCCCCTTTTGGTGGATATATTCCAGATTGAAAGATAAGTCAGTCTGATCGCTGATTCGCCAAGCTAAAACCGGCGCGATCGCAAAGCGGTTGATATCCGTATCAAAGTCCCGAAAAGGTGATTGATGCTGATAGAGAGCATTCAGTCGATAGCGCAGACTGCCATCACTGGTTAAGGGGCCGCTGAAATCAATGCGGGGGCGCACTAAAGCATCGCTGCCAGCCTGGAATTCTGCCTCATAAAAAGGTTGATCAAGCGGTTGCTTGGAAACCAGGTTAATGATGCCGCCTGGTTCAATTTGTCCATAGAGAATTGAAGATGGCCCCTTCAACACTTCAATTTGTTCCAGGTTGGCCACTTCCGGAATCGCTTGAAAGCCCCCATAAATGCGATACCCATCCCGCAACAACGGGGCCCCAGTGGAAAATTGATTGCCGAATCCGCGAATGCTGAAACTGGCTTCCCGGCTGCCATTACTGCCGGCAAAAGCCACGCCACTCACGTTGTTCAGCGCGTCTTCAATATTGATCACCTGCTGATCGCGCAGGACGGCTTGGGGAATCACCTGCACTGAGAAAGGCGTTTCCAGAATGGGGGTGTCTGTACCGGTGGCGCTGGAAGCATTGGGAACTCGGTAGCTGGGCGATCGCTGCCCCGTGACGACCAATTCTTCTTCGGGCACATCAGCATCCACGTTCAGGCTGTAGGCCAAGTCACCCGTGGCCAAGGTCACGTCCTGGGTGGGCAAACCGTTGCGACCCGTCACCACCACTTGGATGCGATCAGGCGCAATCTGCCAAACCCGCACCGAGGCCACTTCAGCGGTGGGGTCAGCTTGGTTGAACTCCGCGCCCGCCGGTAGCGCCAAGCTGGCGTTGCTGATCTCGGCAATCAGTTGGTTGCCCTCGGCCCGGAACTGGTTCGCATCAATCAACAAGGACTGACCGGCTGGGGTTTCCAGGGCAATTTCCAGCTCGTCGGGCAGGGGCGTGACCACCACCCGGGTGACGGTGGCCGGGCGA
>NZ_LIRO01000119.1:0-43227 GCF_002742025.1 Limnothrix sp. PR1529 | reverse complement strand
CCCCACGCCGGCCGCTCCGCTGAAACCCAGCAATGCCAAGCCGCCCACTGCGCCACCCACCCGACCGGCTCCCAACGGTCAAACGATGTTTTGGATGGAGCAGGCTCCCCAGCGGGCGTTTAATTTGCAAAAAGATTTGCCGGTTTATGCCCAAATTTTCCAAAGCCCCACCTCCATGGGTGTGGTGGCTGTGGGAGTGGCCGAAGGAAACTATCGGTTGATGGTGCAAAACGGCAGCTTGTTTGTGCAGCCCACGCCGAACTATTACGGCCACACGGATCCGGGCAATTTGTCTTGGGGGCAGCGGGTCACCAACTACGGGGCTTGCAGTGACCAGGGCCGCAGTGGCGGTAACTTGGCCGTGGCCGATCGCGCCTGTGTGGAGCGGTTGTCTGGGCGGTTGCCCACGGCCCTCACGGATCTGTATGCCGCTGGCATTGATCCCTACGAAGATTTGCAAGCCTTGGTCAACGCGATCGACCTGTATAACCAAGCCAGCCCGGTTCACTCCCGCTGGTTTCCCCAGGCCTTGGCGATCGCTCGGCGGGGGGGTCTCTCGGGGCTGGAGGCCTATGCTTGGGCCCGAACGGCTTCCTTTTATTTAGACAGCAACGATCGGTTGGACATCCGCAACGGCACGAACCGGGCTTCGGGCCTGTTGGGCATTTGCTCCCGGGAAGGTCGCGCCGTCACGCAGTGGGAATGTGTCTATGCGGATCAGGCCCGTCGCGTCCAGGCGATCGCCACCACTTACCAGAGTTTCTTGAAGCTGGCCACCAACAAGAGTCGCCGGAGCTAGGAGCTGACTGGTTTTTGCCCGATCGCTCCATGGATGATTGAGGTGATTGAGGTCACCCTTAGGCCTAAACCACTGCCGCCGCTCGATCGCCCGTTAACCGTTCAATGCTGGCCACCAACTCCGGCGTAACGTGGGGCTTCAGCATATAGTCTGCGGCCCCCAAACTCAGGGCCACCTGTTTATATTGCGTGCCGCTACAGGAAGTCAGCAGGATCACGGGCACTTGGGCGGCGTTGGGATGCTGGCGGCGGGCGTTTAAGAACTCTAAGCCCGTCATGCGCGGCATTTCGATATCAGAAATGACAAGATCAATATCGGAGCGCTGCCGAAGCTGGGTCAAGGCTTCCAACCCATCAACCGCTTGCACCACACGATAGCCCTGGCGCTCCAGGGTCAGGGTCAAAAGGCGGCGCTCGGTGTCAGAATCTTCCACCACCAGCAAGGTTTTGCTGCCTTGGGCGGTGGCGGGACTGTGGGGCGCGATCGGGGCATTGGGCAACTCAGCGGGCAATTCCGGCGCGATCGCTGGCGGGGCGGCGGGCTGGGGCAACTCCGGAGGCGCGGCAGCAACGATCGGCACGGCCTCGACTTGGGCCAACAGTTCGTTACCGTCGATCGCCAAGACCATGCGCCCATCGCCCAAAATGGTGCAGCCATAGATGTAGCGCGGGGCGGGCAGGGCTTCCGACAGTTGCCGCAACACCAGTTCCTGTTCACCCACAACCCCATCCACCTCGATCGCCACGGGGGTGTCACCGGCATCCATCAACAGCAAGGGCGCGAGGCGATTGCTCAAAAATGGCGTGATTGCGCCCATGTCCGATCGCAACAGGCCCGGAGCCAAGGAACTGTAGCGCATCAGTTCCGCCAGTTTGCGAATGGGAATGGTGATTTCGGGATCTTCGCTGCTGGCTCGCCACCGCAAAATCCGCTGTCCCCCGAGCATTTGGGTTTGTTCCGGTTGAGGAATCAGAATTTGGCGGACGCTTTCTGAGGGCAGAGCATAGGCCGCGCGATCGGCCTGGCAAACCAACAGGCGAGCGGTCATCAAACTCAGGGGCACGCGCAGAATGAAGGCCGTGCCACGCCCGGGACTCGATTGGATGGTGACGGAGCCTTTGAGGGATCGCATTTGCGATCGCACCACATCCAACCCCACGCCACGCCCAGACAAATCGGTGACTTTATCGGCAGTGGAAAAGCCCGGCTCAAATAGCAAATCCAAGAGGGCTTGGTCTGAGGTGGCTTGGGCCCGATCGGGCGTGAGCCAACCGCGTTCGATCGCCTTCTGTCGCAGCCGTTGGGGGTCGATGCCTTTGCCATCGTCGGCCACCCAAATCAACACATGGTTGCCCTGTTGTTGGGCCCGCAGCTCGATCGTCCCTTCGGCGGGTTTGCCCCGATCGCGCCGTTCTTCCACCGCTTCAATGCCATGGTCAAAGGCATTACGCACCAGATGTAGCAGGGGATCATAAAGCTGCTCGATCGCCACCTTGTCAATGGCAACCCGCTCCCCCACCACTCGCAAATGCACCGTTTTGCCATAGCGGGCGCACAGTTGCCGCACCAGGGGCCCGAAACGATCGAACACGGCCGCCGCCGGTTGCATTCGGGTATCCATCAAACTGTCGCGCACCTGACCCAATAATCGGCGTTGTTTGTCGAGGGTGGTGGCCGTTTGTTGGGCATAGCGTTCCACCACTTCCGCCGTGGAATCTAGCCGCTCGGCACTGTCGAGGGCCGCATCGATCGACTGTTGCAAAATCAGATCGTTGGCACTGGTGACGGCGGGAGAACCATTGAGCGATCGGCGATCGGTGGGACGCTTTTCCAGTCGATCGCGTGCTTCCGCCAGCAAGCGACGGTGTTGGCGCAGGCCTTGGCGAAACCGTTCCAGGGCCGATCGCAACTGTTCATCCTGCAAACTTTGACGATTTTCATTAATCAACAGCTCCCCCACCAGGTGTTGCAGGGATTGCAGCCGATCGATCTCCACCCGAATCAGGGGAGTTGGGGTGAGCGGTTTGCTGTCCACCCGTTGCGGTTCCGCCGATCGGGCCGGTTCCGGAGTTCCACGGGGGGCCGTTTCCGCCGTCACCAAGGGGGCAGGCGGGGGATTGGGCGGGGCCGGAACCGGTGCGGCAACGGGCGCTGGAGCAGGTGCGGCAACCGCAGGCGATCCCCCAGCGATCGGGGGGGCAGGTGTGGGAGCTGGCGGGGAATCCGTGGTCAGATCCAACGTGCCATCGGTCAAATCCAACCACCCGGCCGGCATCTCATCACTGAGATCCATGCTGAGATCCAACGTGCCATCGGTCAAATCGCCCAGGTCTCCCGGTTCCGGCTCCTGACCCGCCAGGGCCGCCAATTCCGCCGACACTTCGCCGCCTTGGGTGCGATCGCCCGCCAAAACCGCCTCTTGGGCCGCTTGCCAATTGCTTAATACGGCCTGGGCCACCACCAAGGGCCGATCGCCCTGGTGAGCCACGGCCTGGAGTGCCGCCTCCGCGATCGCCTGGAACCCCGGCAGCCCCAAGGATTCCCCTAATCCCGTAAACACCTCCGATTGGGTGGCCACCGTTTCCAAGGCCGCCGGCCCATCCCCCGCCGCCACCAGCGTCGCCAACTGATCGATCCGTTCCTTCACCCCCGTTTCAAAAATCGACTGCACCAGGTCAAACCCCAGTTCAGCGGAGGTGGGCAACTTTTGTTCGCGCTCAAAGCAGTCTCCCAACAGGGTTTGGATCCGGGCAAAGGCATCGATCGCCTGATCCAACACCTCTTGATCGGCCTCCCGTCCCTGTTCCCATTGGGTGGTCAGGGCCAAGCGCAAACATTCATAGAGCTGAAACAACAGCCCCTCCAGTTCCACCTCCACTTCCGCTTCCGGGTCAAACAGGGCCCGAAACACGTCCTCCATGTGGTGGGCGATCGTGGAGATGGTTTCCAACCCCACATTGGCGGAAGCCCCCTTCAGGGTATGGGTGGCACGCATCAGGGCATGGATCCGCTGTTTCGAGGGATCGTCGCGCAGTTGCAACAAATCCGTCTCGATCGATCGCAGCAGGTCTTGGGACTCACTGAGGAAGTATCCGTAGGCTTCCTCGCGGATGGCGGGATCGAGCATAGGGGGCTACCGGAAACGACCTGGTTTTGGTCTGTTGGAAAAACGAACGGGGGTTAAGCAAAGCAGCAACAGGGAGCATCGGGGGCAACCGAGGCGCAACCGAGGCGCAACTCAGGAGCGGCGCGATCGCCCCCCGGCGATCGGGGCTAAGGCACTCGGCCGTTAGTTGACCTTGAACCGGCCCACACTGGCTTGCAGCTCTTGGGACATGGCCAACAGATCCTCAAAGGAAGCGGTCAGGGCCACGGAACTGGAAGAGGTGCGATCGGCGATCGTCGCCACCTCCGTCATCGTGTGGGCCACCGCTTGGGCCTGTTGGGTTTGGCTGGCGGCGGCTTGGTTAATGCCCTCCACCAACTGGCCAATTTGGGCCGTCACATCCACAATTTCGCTCAGGTTCGATCGGGTATCGCTGACCAGATTCGTCCCCGCCACCACCTGCTGAATCCCCGCTTCCATGGCCTGGGCCACCGCCTGGGTTTCCGCCTGAATCTCTTCCACCAGGGCCGCAATTTCCGTGGTGGCATCGGCCGACTGGCGGGCGAGCGATCGCACTTCATCGGCAACCACCGTGAAGCCACGACCATATTCCCCGGCGCGCGTTGCCTCAATGGCAGCATTCAGCGCCAACAGTTGGGTTTGGGTGGTGAAGTTGCCAATCAGGCTCACGATCTTCGAGATCTTTTGGGACGATTCGCTCAGGGACCGAATCTTGCGCCCCGTTTCCGCCACCGTGTCCCGAATCGACAGAATGGCATCCACCGTCCGGTTCATGGCCGCGTCGCCTTCCTGGATTGTGTTGGTGGCTCGTTGCACCGCCTGGGTCACCTGCTGGGCGTTTTGGGTCACGTCCGTGCTAGCTTCTGCCATGGTTTGCACCCGCTGCACCGCCTCCAGCAGGGCCCGATATTGTTGCTGGGCTTGGTTAGACAGCTCACCAATGGCGCTGGAACTGGTGGTGGAGGTATTGGACACCTTGGCCGCCGTTTCTTGCAGCTTCACCACAATCTGTCGCAGGCTTTGCAGGGTGTTGTTGTAGGCATCGGCGATTGTGCCCACTTCGTCTTCGGTAATCGGCGCGCGCACGGTGAGATCCCCTTCCAGGGCCGGCCGCACCGCCATCAGCAGGTTCAGGGCCTTCTGTTGCAGGGCTTCGCGGGCGGCCTTGTCCCGTTGGGCGGCCTCTTCCACCTGGGCCGATTTCCGCTGCAATTCTGCCAGGGTTTCCGCCTGCTTCAGGGCGATGCCCAACTGTGCCCCCACCTGGGCCACGAATTCCACTTCTGAGGTTTCCCACTGACGCGGGCCGCTGTTTTGGTAAACCGCCAGCAGCCCCCACAGTCGATCGCCCTGAAAGATCGGGGTAATGGCGTAGGCGCGGGCTTGGAACCGTTCCAGCACACTCAAATAGCAGGGGGTGAACCCGGCTTTGTAGATATCAGGAACCACAAAGCTTTCGCCTCGGGCATAGCGGCCCCCTTCGTTTTCTTGAAGGTAGGTGTCTCGCACTCGGCCGGCGTTGGCGGGGCGAGCTTGGGTCAAGCTGTTGATGGCTTCGCAATCGCTCATTTCCGTTTGGACACTGCCATCGCTGTCGGGAGAGTCCAACAGCCGCAACCAACCGGGGCCGACGGATTCCGCCATGAATTGCCCGCTCCAGTCAGGCTGGAATTGATAGATTCCGACCCGATCGACCTCCAGAATTTGGCGCAATTCCGTGGTGGTGGTGCGGAAGATGGTGCGGATGTCCAGGGAAGCACGAATTTTGTCGATCGTCGCGGAAATGGCCTTATTCCGTTCGGCAGATTTTTGGAGCTGGGCCGCTTGGGTTTTGAGCTGTTCCACATACTCGGCCTGTTGCAGGGCCAAGCCCAGTTGGGTTCCCAACCGAGACAGAATCTGCCCTTCCAGTTCTTCCCACTGGCGGGAGTTGCTGTTTTGGTAAACCGCCAACAGGCCCCAAAGGTCATTGCCCTTGAAGATCGGGGCGATCGCGTAGGCCTTGGCTTGGAACTGCTCCAGCAGGTCAAGATAGCAGCGGCTGAAGTTGGCTTGGTAAATGTCGTTGACCAGCAGGGTTTCGCCTTGGCGATAGCGACCGCCCTGGTTGTCTTGCAAATAGCTGTCTTCGACGCGGGCCAGGGAGCGCCCGCCCCGTCGGTTGTTGCCATCCCGCAGGCCAGCCCCATCGCGATCGAGCAGTCGTTGCCAACCGGGGGTGACCGCTTCGGCCACAAACTCGCCGCTCCAGTCCGGATCGAACCGGAAGATGCAGGCGCGATCGGCCTGGAAAATTTGGCGAATTTCCTGGGTGGTGGTGGCAAAGAGGCTGTCAATATCCAGGGATTCGCGGATTTTGTTCATCACCGTCAGCAGGGCGCGGTCTTGCTGCACATTGCGCTCAAGCTGTAGTTTTTGATCCTGAAGCTGCTTCAGATATTCCGCCTGTTGCACCGCCACACCCATTTGCTGGCCCATTTGGGTCACCAGGTCGGTTTCTTCCGGCTCCCAACTGCGCACCCGATCATTTTGATAGACCGCCAGCAGTCCCCACAGCTTATCGCTGGCAATCACGGGAGCGATGATGTAAGCCCGGCATTGGAACTGTTCCAGCAGTTTCAGGTGGCAGGGATCGTAG
Source organism: Limnothrix sp. PR1529 (assembly GCF_002742025.1). Lineage (NCBI taxonomy): Bacteria > Bacillati > Cyanobacteriota > Cyanophyceae > Pseudanabaenales > Pseudanabaenaceae > Limnothrix > Limnothrix sp. PR1529. Next base: position 36,663 of record NZ_LIRO01000119.1, on the reverse strand, counting down.
TCTTGGGTTTGGATGTCCGCCACGGTCAGGGTTTCGCCGTTGATGTAGCGGCCGCCTTTGGTGCGCTCAAAATAGCTGTCGCGGAAGGTTTTGCCCAACAGCGGTTTCCAGCCCCGACCCACGGATTCCGAGACGAAATCGCCGCTCCAATCGTCGCTGAATCGATAGACGGCGGCGCGATCGCACTCCAACAAAATCCGCAGTTCGTCGGTGGTGGTTTGCATAATCGTGGCCAGATCCAGGAATTGGTGAATCTTGTCCACGATCGTGGCGATCGCCCGTTGGCGGGCCACTTGTTTTTGCAGTTTCTCGATCGCGCTGAGCTGGGCAATGCTGCGGCTCACCTGATCGCTGGCATATTTCACCAGTTCCGCTTCCAGGGGACTCCAGGGGCGCGGGCCGCTGTTTTGATAAATGGCCAGCAACCCCCACAGTCGATCGCCCTGGAAAACCGGCGCAATCATGTAGGCTCGTCCCTGGAACCGTTCAATGAGCTGCACATGGCAAGCGCTGAGGCCACCGCGATAGATGTCCTCGCATTGGTAAACATCCTTGGTGTTGTAGCGGTTGCCTTGGGTGCTTTCAAAGTAGGTGTCGCGGAAGGTGTTCCCCACCAGGGCCATCCAACCGGGGGCCATGGATTCGGTGATGAATTCCCCAGTCCAGTCGAAATTGAACCGGTAAATGGCCACCCGATCGGCCGACAGTTGCAACCGCAATTCTTGGCAAAGCCGCCGCAGCAGTTCATCCAAACTTTGGCTGTCTTCGATGGTGCGATCGATCCCATCCACCGGTAGGCGGTTCCCGCTGGCCGCTTCCCCATCGGTGGTCACCAGGGCCGTGCCGATCGACTCCGCAAACTGCTCAATTTGCTCCATCTTTTCCATCACGAATCGATCGGGCCGGCCCGATCGTTCCAATTCCGCCTTCAGGGCATCGACTGCATCTTGGAAACGGCGCAAATCAGGAGCGGGGCTATGTTCAACGGGGGGAGTGCCGTTGCGGGCCGGGCGATCGTCACGAACCGTGCGCGAAGCATCAAAGTAAGCAGTCATAGGAATTTAGGCCAGAGAGCAATCGGAAAAACAGAGAGTCAGGGAGCCGTTACCAGTGGGCCCGCCAGGCCGCCAGCCAAGAGACCAGCAACCATTCAGCAGTTCCCCATCACGGTGGAAATCACGGCCACACTGGGGCCCTCGGGGCAAGGGGAGCCAAGCAACATCAAGCAAGGGAACGTCAAGCCATGTCCAAAAACATGAAGCAACATCAAACAATCAAACAAAGTTACAAAGGTTGCAAAAGTTACAAAGGAGCAGAAGCGGATTTGAGCAAAGGTGAGTTGGGAAAACAGGCTCAGGGCTGGGAAATTTCCCAGCAATGGCGGGGCAGGATTGGCGCGATCGCCCCGAGGGCCAATCCCAATCCCGATGGCCAAGCGTCCTAGCCGGCCTGTTGGGCGCTGGCCCTGGCGATCGCGCTGGGGTTCAACACCATACTGCTGGCCTCGCTGAGGTAGCCCTGAACAAAGGGCAAGAGCCGATCGGGAAACAAACCCGCGCTGGGCGGCTGAACATTTGGAGAATCGTGCCACTCGATATCTTCAATTTGGGGCACGACCAGCCCCAGATTCTGGCCATCACACTCCAGAACAATGGCGATGGCGGATGAGGTGGCCGTCAAATCCGGCGCAATGGCCGGAAAACCCACCAACTGGTTAAGGTCGATCGTCCAAATGATTTCACCGCGCCAGTTGTACACCCCTAAGACCGATTCTGGCATATGTGGCACGGGCAGAATGTCCGTGGCCGCAATTCGCAGCACTTCCCGCACCTCATCGATCGGGAGCAGGGCCGTATCCTCAAAGCCCAGGTGAAAACGCAGGAAACGCTGGCCATCGGTACTCAGGGCGCTGCCGGCCGACCTGGTGGGCAGGTTCAAAATGGCGGATCCGTCGCCCTGTTGCAGCCATTGGGCGAGCGGATCCAGGGGGGCGCTGGGTTCCGGCTCCGACGAGGCGATCGGGGCTGGCTCGGCCGCCTCCACCACCGGCAAGGGCGGTTCCGGCTCACGAACCGATTCATCTACCAATTCACGAACCGGCGCAGGCTCGAAAGCCACCGCTGCCACCGGAGCCGCAGGCACTTCAGCGGCGGTGTCGGCGGCTAGGGCTTGGTTAGCAATGTCCACCAGGGCCGCGAATCCTTCATCCCCAAAGAACCCCGAAGGCTCATCGTCGTCATCTCCGAAAAAGCCCAAGGGTTGATCGTTTTGATCCAAATCTGGGCCCAAATCTGGCCCCAGATCGGGTTCCGTATCGAAGGCGATGACGGCGGGGGCTTCCGGCAGCGACTCCACCAATTCCGGCAGCTCCGGCAGTTCCAGTAGTTCCGGTAACGGCTCGGCGGGGACGGCGGGATCGGGTTCCGGTTCCTCAGGCAAATCCAGAACATCGGCCAACGCTGGTAACGCTTCTGATAATGCTTCTGAGTCGGCCGCTTCAGTCGATTCCGTCAAGGCAGGAGATTCGGTGGCCTCAACTACCTCGGTGGGTGCAGCCGCTGCGATCGGCTCGGTGGATGCCGCTAACTCGGCCGCTGGGACAGATTCAGCAGGTTCCGCAGGGGCGATCGGGATAGGCTCCGGCTCGCGAGGGGCAGCCGACGCGCCATCGCCCAAGGATTCCGCCAGGGCCAGCAGCGCCGATCGGGGATCGCTGGATTCGGCTAATAACTGTGCCACCAAATTGACCAAACCGCTGCGCTCATCCGAAACAACGGAAGATTCCGGGGATTGCACCGGTTCGATCGGGTCGGGTAATGGTTCGATCGGCTCTGAATTCACCGGCTCTAGGGATTCGGTGAAATCCGCTAGGTCATCGGATAAATCATCGGTTGGATCATCTAAATCATCTGACACAACTTCTTCAGCCAAATCAGTTAATTCAGCTAGATCATCTTCATCAACATTGCTTGGCTCGATCGGGTCTGATAAATCGGTCAAGTCTGATAAATCATCTGGCTCAACTTCCTCAGCCAAATCAGTTAATTCAGCTAGATCATCTTCCGCTAATTCATCGACTAAATCATCGGCCACCACCTCGGGAGAAGCTGGCTCGATCGGGTCAGTTACCTCAACGGCCGTTGAATCTAAATCGGCCAAATTCGATAGATCAGCCAGATCTGACAAATCAGATAAATCATCGGATAGATCCGAGAGATCCGAGGAATCGATCGCCTCTTCGGGTTCCACCCAATCCAGCGATTCGGATTCAGCATCTGCTGATTCAGCTAATTCAGCACTCTCTGCCAATTCGTCAACAATTGCGGCCGATTCAGAAATTACTGCCGATTCCGGGTCTGTCGATTCAGTGGAGGCCGCCGCTGCGGGAGGTGGTTCTGGTGGGGGAGCGATCGGCTCGGGGGCAAAGCCAGCCAAACGGGCGATCGTGGCGATCGCGGCGTTCAGATCCAAATCGCTGCGATGTTCTGCCAGTTGGGTCAGTTGCGCAATGGTGCTGAGGGCTTCCCGAGGGCTGATGGTTGTGGGTTCTGCAATCAGTTCCGCTGCGGCCGTGCCAGGTTGTGCGATTTCTGGGTCTGCACTGGCTGGTGGATTGGTTAGATCTTCACCCGCTGAATCTTGATCAAGCTGGCTTAATTCATCATCCAGTTCATCGCCAAATTCATCGCTCGTTAATTCATCATTCAGTTCGTCACTCAGTTCATTGACCGTTGATTCATCACTCAGCTCATCGCTTGTTAATTCATCGCTCAGTTCATCACCAAATTCATCGCCTGTTGATTCATCGCCCGTTAATTCATCACTCAGCTCATCACCAAATTCATCGCTTGTTAATTCATCACTCAGTTCATCACCAAATTCATCGCTCGTTAATTCATCACTCAGTTCATTGCCAAATTCATCACTGAGCACATCACCTGTTAACTCAATATTTAGTTCACCAGTCAACTCATCACTGCATTGATCGTCAAGTTCATCACTGGTTAATTCATCATTCAGTTCCCCGATCGGGTCAGCCTCTTCCTGAGTGAGTTCTGCAATTTCTGGTGATTCCGGTAGCTGATCTAGAGTGATTAACTGGTCAGAGTCCTGCGCATCAATCAAATCAGTCGAGTCACTCAATTCATCTGATTCAGTCAAATCCAATTGCAGATCATTGAGGTCTTGATCGATCGGTTCGGGATCAGTTAGTTCCTGAGTTTCTGGATCAACGAGTGCCGAATCCAGTAATTCTGGATTGGGTAATTCTGGATCGGGTAATTCCAGATTCGCTGAATCGATCGCGGCTTGCTCTCCTTGATCTAAAGGTTCTGAGGAGGGTTCGGGCGATCGATCTGAAGGGGGTGGTTCCGGCGCTGCCACCGGGGGCGGACTGGCCAAGGCACTCAACCGGGCGATCGCCGCCAACGCCGTGTTCACATCCGCGTTGGGATGATGTTCCACCAACTGCACCAGACTGCTGATTGCGTCGGTCACTTTTTCAGCGATCGTTTTACCGCTGTCTGAGGCGATCGCGGCCAAAACTGTCCCGATCGGCTCCGATTCTGGCTCTAGCTCTGGCGTTGGGGAAATTTCCGTTGGCTCCGTGGGCGGCTCTGCGGGGTCGATCGGGTCGATCACTGTTTCTCGATCGAAGTCCAGGCTCGCCCCATCATCCTCCAATGCATCAGGGGATTCCAGCAAACCTGCCGTTTCTTGTGCCGCATCTGCCAAGGGATCCAGCAGCTCGGAATCAGCCGCCAACTCGGCCACCAGTTCCGCCGCTTCATCGATGACTTGATCGATCGTTTCGTCGATCATTTCATCAATCGCGGCATCGCTGGCGAACTCATCAATCGGGTCTTCTGAGTCGATCGCCGGTTCCACCAAGGTTGGCAGCTCAGGCAAGGAGTCGATCTCCGGTTCCGGTTCTGGAGCCACGGCCTCAGCGTTGGGTTCCGCCATCCCTTCTTCTTCGATCGCGGCCCAGTCGGCTAACTCGGCTTCGGTGAGGGCCAAGGCATCCGGATCCAGGCTGAGGGTCTCCGGTTCTAGGTCGCTGGTTTCCTCTGAGGGCAACGAATCCAGGACATCGATCGCCCCTAAATCCTGTTCATCCACTGCGAAATCGGGTTCCTCGGTTTCTGATGCGAGTTCTGGTGCTGGCTCTGGCTCTGGCGGTGACTCAACAATCGCCAGCTCTGGTTCTGTGATGGGTTCCGGCTCGGGTGGTGATTCGAGGATTTCCACCGGTTCAACGGCCGGCGCGATCGACTCCGCAGCACTTAACTCCGCAGCACTTAACTCGGGAGCTGCCAACGGCGATGGAGCGATCGACCCCACAGCCGTGACCAGGGAAGCGGCGGCTTTTTCCAGGGTGCTGGCCAAACCCGTCAGGGCGGCCAGGGTGGCTTGCAGTTGGGCTGCTTCAGTGGGAATGGGCAACGGTGGCGTTGGTACTTCTTCCGGCGTAATGACTTCCGGCGTGCTGACTTCCGGGGCGATCGGCTCTGGGGCGATCGGGTCTGAATCCGGTCGGTCAAGATCCGTTACCGCTGACTGATTGCAGTCCTCAGTTACATCTTCGGTTGTGTCTTCTCCCACCTCGATCGCGGGTTCAGGATCGATCGCGGGTTCCGGTGGGGCCACCGCAACCCCATGACCATTCTGGGACTCCGGCCCAGCAACGTCCGACAGGACAGCCAAGGGCGAATCGCTGATCAAGGCCGCTACGCCATTGGCCATGCTTTGCACCTGGGACTCCAAGAAGTTGACGATCGGGTCTGTTTCCTGATCGCCACTTTGGCCATAGGGCAAGGGCGGCAAGTCGATGTGATAGCACCATTTGGGCGATCGCTCATCCAGCGCTTGGCCGCCCACTTTCACCGATTGGATCACGGCCCGGTTCAATCCGGCCACGGCCAAATCCTCGATCGCCGGCTCAACGGTTTCCAAGGCCAAGCGGGCCGAAGGAGCTTGCTCACTGGCCAGCAGCAGATATAAACATCCCTCCTTCAAGGCCGCCTTCACGGTAATGGTCGGTTCCAGTCGATCGCGAATGAGCAGGGCGATCGCCTGGGGGTTGGCATCCAAAGCCTGCTGAATCAATGCGGTTTGCTGCTGTGCGTCCATCGCCCACGTTCTCCCACATCCAAAAACCCAATTTTTAATTGGCCGTCCTGGCCCGCCTCGGCTGACGCTTCGGCCGGAACCCGGCCATGGTGCAGGCCCCGGCCCATGAACAATCCATGGTTCAGTGTCCCGAACCCGATTATTTCTCTCAATTCCAGGCCCCACGGGCCCAATGGCAACCCCAATCGCACACCCTGATCATTGCCGGACTGATGCCTAATCACTGGTTGATCAATTCAATTAGCTGGGATTGGTAGCTGGGATTGGCTTGATCATCGGTTGGGTCATTGCTTAGGACATCGGTTGGATCAGTAGTTTTAACTTGCCCCGATCGCCCCTGTTTGATATCGATCTCGCAGCTTTCAAATTGTCAATTTCCTGCAAGAATTGTGGTTTTTTGTTGATGAACCTCAAGCTGAGCCTCAATCCCAATTCAGTGCAAATGAGACTCAATCGGCTTGATTTTTCATGGCTTACCGATCCGTCTGTTGCATCCGTCTGTCTCAACGGATGAACTTAAACCCCAATCCCCACACAGTCCCCACATACAATTCCCACATCCCGATCGGGCGTAGGTGGCAACCCCATACAATCCTTTCTCTATTGTTTCGCCAAAACTCCAAATTCATAGCGATTGTTGAGCATTTCTTCACCGAGTAAGTATCGATTCAGGGGGCCGGCGTTGTTGGGTTGAATGCCAGCGGCGGGGGCCGGATGCCAGCCACCACCATTGCGCGGCGGTGTGGGGAGGGTGCCTGCGGTTGTTGGCGAGGGTTGTGGTCGTTGGGGATTGTCCTGGGGTGGCGGTTGCAATCGATCGGGCAAATATTGCTGAAGCAGCGCAGCCACCTTTTCCAGGCGCAGAGGCTTGGGCACAAACACCGAAGCCCCAACCAGCTTGGCCCGCACCCGGTCGATCGCCCCGCGATTACTGGTGACAATCGCGATCGGCACATTGGCCAACAGGTTCACCCGTCGCAACTGGGTACAAAGCTCATAGCCATTCACAATCGGCATCACCAAATCCAGCAACACCATATCTGGTCGCTGCTCGATCGCCGCCGCCAAGGCCCTTGTCGCCTCCGTGATATGCACAAACCGACAACCCAAACGATGCACCACGGGGCGCAGCAGCTTGCCCACCATTGGATCATCGTCAATCAACATCACCAAGGGTTGTTCAGAGTTGGGGCCTTGGGTTGCTGGAGTGGGCTGGGGTGTTGGGGTCTGGTTCGCCGCCGGCCCACCCGATCGCCCTGGAGCGGTGGCGGCTCTGTCCCGGGGCACTGCGGACTGTGCGGGCTTAACTGGTGCTGCTTGCGGCGTGAACAGCAAATTCAGCACCGTGTCCGCCGGGCGATCGTCCAAGGGCAGAAAATCCAAGCCCCCACGCTCTACCAAGTGATGCAGCAGATGCACGACGATCGACATGGGCTGTTTCATCACCAGCGAGACATCCCAGGTCGATCGTTGACCATTCAGCAACGGAGCCAACGTTAAAAACGTCGATCGGTCATTTTGAGTTGTTGCGGACGGGGACCAATCCAACTGGGCCAACTGCGGCGCGCGATCGGCCTGCTCTGGCGACAACCCCACCGACTCCCACCGTTGCAGCAACTTCACCACCAACTGCATCACCGTCAACAGGGCCTCACTGCCGAGCAACTGTTGCGCCACCGCCCGCGTGTCCGGCAAAGCGGGCACATACTTATCCCAGTGAGACACCACCGTGGGATCGCTCGCCGCCGCAAACAGCACCTCCTGAGCCACCGACTCCAGCACCGAGTGCAACTGGACCGGTGTGACTTGACCCGCCAACAGCGCCGTCGCCAACCACCACACTTCCCATAGGGGCCGTGCCGTTTCCGTCAGCGGAACCGGCTGCAAATTCACCCCCGATCGCTTCAGGGCCCGTTGCCAACGGCGAATCCGAAACTGCTCATCGATCGCCCACAACAAGCGACCCTGCAAAAAAATCAAGCGCCAGCGACTCGGCCCCCGCTCCAGCACCAACACCCCCGAAGCCCGTCGCTGCACCACCGTCGCCAGTGTCCGCGACACCTTTGTCCATCCCGTTGCTGCTTCAGTCATCGATGGACACTCCCAATCCAACCCATTGACCCATTTGACCCATGGCTAATTGATCACGACGCTCCCGTCGTCCTCAAATAATCATTCGAGAATCATTCACCAATCACCGATTCCTCAGACCATTCATCGATCCCATTCATCGATCGCTGGCCAATTCCTTGGCCCTGGACTCACACCCCCAATTCCACCCCGATCATCCTTAATGCTCCCTTGCGAACCTTAATGACAGTCATGAAACCAACCTTCAACCCAATGGCAACCGCTGCGCCAGTTTTGCCCAAAGACCTGAAGCTTTACGACAGGCCCCGCAAAATTGGCACAGTAGTTTGATCTTGGTCTTGAGTCAGTTTTCAGGGAATTTCTGCCGCTGTAAAACTGATTCCGTCTGGGCGATAGATTCCTGAGTGATGGTCAACTTTGCTCGCCAAATTGCTTGATTTTGCTAATCAATGGCGATGAACCCAAAGCCGATGTGAATGTTATGTATTAATTGATACTCCAAATTCACCTCCTACTGAACTGATTTGAGAACAGGTTGAGCAAGCTCAAACGTTGTCGTGGTCTACAAACAGTCGCCTAGCAGCAATCGGGAAATTTACCGAAGAAATGGCGAGAGTTAACCCAGAGATCATGAGGACATATTCAATTATTAAATAATAATTTAATTGATTTCAAACGGTTATTAACTTTTCTTGATGATCGTGTTGGCTTCGGATCTGCTCTCTCGCGTCTTTCGCAGACTAAAACCGCTCCTCAGAACAGTTTAGGACTTGCCGGCTAACATATGAATGATTGGTATTTTTAATCCACTGGTTGCTTGGATGTTTACCAGATCTGTCTTTAAGGAATTTTAGATTTTTTTCATGTTTACAAAAATCACTCATGATCAAGCGATCGCTCGACCCACTCAGGGAATAATTCTCAAGAGATTAGTCACCCAAAAGCAATTGAATGATTTAGAAAAAATTCCCAAGAAATATTGATTCTATTAATTTTTTGCGCATTTAAACCCACCAACAAGTCAAGCTACCGCATAACTTGCTGCGCCTAATTAGCAAATCATGAATGGAACTTTATTCCATGCGATCGCAACTCTGGTCAGTTTAAGTTTTCACCAATGCTGCCAAGGCCTAAAACAATGACGAAAAGTGTTTTTTCAGAAAGCTGACCAAGCGTCAATTTTGACACGCTGGTCGCGACTGGAGCAGATTGACCAGCAAAATGCGGTCGATATGCTCAAAATTCCGCCAAAATGAGCCGATTGCCCTTTTTCGATCATTCCCAGGTTTTTCTTTGCATCCTGCCACTTTATTCAACCTTCAAAGATTGGTCGAAAAGCGAAGGAATTGTGGAGCAATGATGAAGGAGATCGCTAATTTTGGGTCATTTAGGGCATTTTGAATGAGACCCCAATTCAACTTCTCATCAATCGGTGGCGGGGGCTGTGGCGGCAAGGATCCCATTAGCCACGGCATAGCCCCGGGGGGTGATCACCTTGCCGCTGTGGGTGAAGGTGCTGGCGTTGCCAATTAAGACGACGGTGAGCATATCAATCGCCTGTAAATCAACCGTAGCCAAGGTGGCAATGGTGATTTGTTCGTCGGGCCGGTGGAGCGATCGAGCCAGAACCACGGGGGTTTCGGGCGATCGCTTGGCTCGCAAAATCTCGAAGGCCGTTTCAATTTGGGTTTGGCGCGTTTGCGATCGGGGGTTATACAACGCCACCACAAAGTCTCCGGCCGCCGCCGCCTGCAACCGCTGCACAATGACGGGCCAGGGCGTGAGCAAGTCCGACAGGGAAATGGCGCAAAAATCATGCATCAGGGGCGCACCCACGCGGGCGGCGGCCGCTTGCAGGGCTGTGATGCCGGGCAACACTTCCACCTGTGGAGTCTGGCCGTCCCAATGGCGGGCCGCCAAACATTCCAGCACCAGCCCGGCCATGGCATAAATTCCACAGTCGCCAGAGGAAACCACAGCCACCCTTAGCCCCCGTTCCGCCAGGTCGATCGCCCGTTCAGCACGCTGCTTTTCGCGGGTAATGGGGCTACCTTCAATGATTTGCCCCGGATGCAGCAGGGGGCGCAGCAGGTCTAGGTAGAGTTGATAGCCAATGATTACGTCGCACTGGCTGAGGGCGGCGCGGGCGGCGGGGGTGAGCTGATCCAAGGAGCCGGGGCCCGTACCAATCAGCCACAGCTTGCCCAGGTGGGGGGTATATTCCCGATCGGCCCGGGCCAGGGCGATCGTGCAAGCGCCGGAGCCACCGTTGGGGGCCCGAAACACCTGTTTTTCCCGGATCAGTTCGGCTCCGTCGGCCGCCAACCGGGCCGCCGCTTCCGCCACCGAGGGCGTGCCCACCTCTGAGCGCACCACCTCCGAAGGGTTGGGCACGGCGATCGGGGCCAGGGCGGCGGCGGTGAACCAACGGGCGGCCAGATCGAGCCGATCGACCAAAGCCAGCAACCCCACCTCATCCTGTTTCAGGTCGATCGAACCAATCCCGGCGATCGCCTCCGGAGCTAAATCCGCTTGCTCCAATACTTGGGACAAGGCCGCTGCCATCTGACCTTCGGGGGTGTGACGTTCGCAACCAATGCCAACCCAAAGGGTACGCGGATGCCAGGCCACGGCGGGCAAGGGCAAGGGCGGCAAGGGGCGATCGCTAATCCAAACGATCGCCCGCAAATTGGGGGGCAACTCGTCCAAATCCACCAAGTCCGCTTCCGACAGGAGCACAAAGGGGTGAAACTCCGGTAACTCCTCAATCCACAGATTCCAGCCGCAGGTTTGCACCACGCCCACGGTCTCGAACCGGGCGATCGCGCTGGCCACCCCCAGCCAATCCCCTTGGCCCCGTCGCCAACCGTAGCGATCGCCCAACAGATCGATCGCCGGGAGCTGCTGCCCTTCGGCGGCACTGGTAATCACCGGCTCCACCGCCAACAGTCCCGCCACCTGCCGGGTCAAGGCATCAGCCCCGCCCAAATGTCCCCCACAAAGGCTGATCACATGGTGACCCGTTTCATCAACCACCACCACGGCCGGATCGGTGCGTTTGTCTTGCAAATGGGGGGCGATCGCCCGCACCGTGGCCCCCACCGCCAACACAAAAATCAGCGGTTGCCCCGCTGCCCAGCGATCGGCCACCAGGGACCGAAAGTCTTCGTAGGTGCGAAGGGCATTCTGGGAACCCGCCGCCGCACTGCCCCGGGCCGCATCCTTCGTCCAAATCACGGAGCCGGGCAGTCCCGCTTGGATTTGTTGGGCCAACCGCAGACCGCGAGGCGTGGGCGCTAGGATGGCAACGGAAGGGCGATCACTCATGGGTTGGGTGCCAGGAAGAGACAGGACTTTTCAGCTTACCGACTGAGGGGCGAAGGTGATTGAACTGTGAGTAAAAAAACTAGCACCTACGGCTGGGTGGCCACGATCGGCTGGGTGATGGTGGCGGGCTGTGCGGTTCAGGCGGAAGCCCCCCGATCGGCTCAATCCTCCCGATCGGCTCAATCCTCACCCCCGGAGCGATCGCCCAACCCCAGCCCGATCGCCGCCAACGTCCCGATCGTCCCGCCCGACGGAGCCAACCCTTGGCCCGCAGAGTGGGAAGCGGTCTACCAAGCTCGGGGACGGGCCCTCATTGCCCAATTTGCCAACCCCAAAACCTACGGCAATGGCTATTTTGAAAATGAGAAAAAGTCCTATCCCAAGGCCATGCTGGACTTTTTGGCGGGCAACCGCGATCGGGCGATCTCCTTCCTGCAAAACCCCGACCCGATCCCCAGCAGCACCGAACATACCCTTGGCATCGATTTCTATCCCGCCTTCACCCTGAAGGGGCAGGTGCGCAAATACTTTTATTTTGGGCAATTTCTCGATCCGGCCTATCGCGATCAGATGAAGCAGGGAGCCGCCCTCTGGACAAAGTTGGATCCCCTGAAGCAGTTTTTCAGCACCCCGCAGCCCTTTTGGAATCGATCGCGCGATAACTGCATCACCTGGGTAGATTGCCGCAACACCGATAATTTGCGATCGATGCGAGAAACGGCCGTTTATCTGTTTGCCATGGAAGCCGGCAACCGAGAAACCGCCGCCATTTACCGCGATCGCCTGCAAAGTTTCGCCCGCAATCTTTACAAAATTGGCCAGGGGGAATGGGACTCGGAAACCTACTGGGGCCACACGTTCACCGCCTGGCTGAATCTTTACGACTTTGCGCCGGAACCGGAAATGCGTGCCACGGCTAAGGCCGCCCTGGATTGGTTAAGCATCACCGGAGCGTTGAAATATTGGCGCGGCGGCTTCGGGGGCCCCAGCAAACGCGACGCTAGCAAGGGAAATGCGCCCTTGGCCGCTTTGGCGAGCAAACTGCTGAATTTATATTTTGGGGAGGCGATCGCCCCGGATCCGGATCCCGACCCCGATGGTGTTCATGCCCTCACCAGTGGTTACCGACCGCCGGCCGTGGCGGTGGCCCTGGCCCGCAAACGGTTCGATCGCCCCCAAGAGGTGTTTGCGGGCAAACCCACCTATGAACATTGGAAACCGGGCGCGCGCGATCGCCCCTTGTATTACGAAACGCTCTACTTTGGCCGCACCTTCCAATTGGGCAGCCTGGCCCAAGGATCGATCGATGATGTGAACGGTTTTAAACTGCTAGCCACCCACCCCAGCCGGGGCGTGGATTACCTGCTGGCCGGTTCCGGGGTGAATCCCGAAAAAATTTCTACCCACCACCAACCGGACACCCACGACGCGATCGGGCAGTTTGGGCCCCTGTTGGTGTGGCTGAATGACGGGCGGGCCCCGTTTCAGTGGAGTTTGCCCCAAGCGGCCGCCAGCGAAACGGCCCAAACCGCCGCCGGTCAGCCGGTTTTGTTTTGGCAGTTGGCCGAAACTTGGATTGCCATTTACCCGATCGGGCTGACGCTGCCCCAGGTAAACGACAGCGAAACCACCAAGCTACAAAAGCGCTATCCCACGGATCAACTGTGGGTGGCTCGCCCCGATCGCCCTGCCGGAACCCTCACAGGCTGGGCCATGGAGGTTGGAGAACCGGGAGCTAATCAGAATTTCGCTACGTTTCGGGCGGCGGTGTTGGGGCGATCGCGCTGGGTTGTGAACCAAAACACGGTCACTTTCACCGGTTCCCAAGGCGATCAACTGGCCGTGACCCAACGGGGGCCCGATCGCCCCGTTGTGAAACGCAACGGGGAAAAGCTCGATTGGGGCCAGTTTGCGGCCTATCGATCGCGCAACCCAGCCCGCCCCGATCGACCGCTGATCACCCAAGATTGGGAAGGGGGAACCCTCCGCGTGATCGTTGGTGATCAAACCTGGACAGGCTCCGCTCCCGATCGCTAGATCAAGCAATCGCTCAATCAGGGCGACTCGCGCAAAACATAACCAACCCCCCGCAAGGTGTGGATCAGGCGAGGGCGCTGGGCCATTTCTAATTTGATCCGCAAGGCTCGGATATAGACTTCCACGATGTTAGATTCGCCACCAAAGTTATTGCCCCAGACGGATTCCAACAGTCGATCGCGCGAAATCACCTGACGCGGATGGCGCAACAAAAACTCGAGTAAATCAAACTCCTTGGCCGTTAAGTCCACCCGATCGCCCCCACGTTGCACCTCCCTGGTTAGCGGATTCAGGGTCAAATCTGCCAGGGTGATTTGATCGGGTTCGTGGGGCGAAACTCGCCGCAAATGGGCCCGCACCCGCGCCAACAGCTCCGCAATGCTGAAGGGTTTCACCACATAATCATCCGCGCCCGCATTCAAGCCCGTGACCCGATCGAGAATTTCATCCCGGGCCGTCAGCAGAATAATGGGGGCCTGTAAGCCCGTTTCCCGCAACCGCAAACAAAGATCCAAGCCCGACAGCCCCGGCAACATCCAATCCAAAATCAGCAGATCCGGCGACGGGTGCGATCGGGCGGCGTTCAGCCCCTCCAGTCCTGTGGTTGCCACGGTTACCCCGTAGCCCTCCAGTTCCAATTCTCCCGCCACAAATCGCGCCAAATTGGCATCATCTTCCACCACCAGAATTCGGGCTGTGGGGGGATTAAGCTTCAAGGGTGAAACCATAATGGCCATCAATCACGGATTGATCAACGGATCAACGGATGAATCGGATGCAGAGGGCATGTGCCAGCGAGGAAGTCTGATCGTGAAGGTGCTGCCCAGGCCCGGTTGCGATTGCAGATCGATGCGGCCGCCCATTCCTTCCACGGCTCCCTTGGCGATCGCCAGGCCCAAACCCGTGCCATCGCGCGATCGGGTCATTTCATCTTCACCCCGATAGAAGCGTTCAAAAACCCGGGCTTGTTGATCCGGAGGAATGCCCATCCCGCGATCGCGCACTTCAATGGCGGCCCAGCCCGCCTGATGGCTCAGTTGCAGGGTCACGGGCTGCTCAGGGGCGGAATATTTCACGGCATTGTCGAGCAAATTCCGAATAGCGCGGGTCAGGCGATCGCGGTCAGCCAAAACCACCACATCCTCCGCCACCAAATGCAAATGAATGGGCCGATCGCAGGCCAGCCGTTGCCAATCCGTCACCTCTGACAGCAGGGTATTAAGGACGATCGGCGCTTGCCGCAAGTGCAGTTGCCGATTATCAATGCGGGCCAGATCTAACAAATCCTGCAACATGCGCACGGTGCGATCGGCCTCCGCTTCCGCCGTGGTCAAGGCTTGCAACTGATAGTCATTCAGGTTGGTGCTGCGCCGCAGGAGGCTTTGCAAATAACCCAACACCACCGTGAGCGGGGTGCGCAATTCATGGGAAACATTGCCCACAAATTGCCGTTGTTGTTCCCAAGAACGCGACAGCCGCGCCAACATCTCATTAAAGGCTTGGGCTAGGCCCCGAACTTCATCGGGGGCCCCTTGCAACTCCAGGCGGGCCCCGGCCAAGTCATCGGCAGAAACGGCGCTGGCCACTTGGCTCATGGTGGCCAAGGGCAGGAGGGCTAAGCGAATTCGCCGCCCGATCGCCCCCAGAGCAACCACCATGGCTAAACCATTCACCAACCACAGCAGCCGCAAACTGCCATGGAGCTTGTGCCAATCATGGCTCACGTCTTGGGCAAAGTAGACCCGCCCGATCGCCCGGCCCCGTACCGTCAAGGGCTGCTCGCATAAAACCCAAACTCGGCCATCGCGGTGAACAATGGTCAACCGTTGGGCAGCGGCCGGTAAAGACTGCACCAAATTGCGGACGATTTGATAATTCTGATCATCTTTGGGTTGGGCCAGCAAGCGCCCTTGATCATCGGTGACCCAAGCTAACAGCCCCGCCATGGCCACCTTATCGATGGTGGTGGTTAATCCACTGGCTAGCCCTTCGTGCTGATCGTAGAGGGCCAGCTCCTCGGGAAAGCGCTGGGAAATATAACTGAGGGTTTGCTTGTGGGCGGTGGCGAGGGTCTGCTCCATTTGCCAGGTGGACCAAAGGGCCGCCGTGCTCAGGCTCAAGACCGCGATCGCCCCTAATTCAAGGGTGAGTCGCCCCTGCAACGATGACCACCGCCAGCCCGATCGGCCCAATGGCCCTGATCGATCGCCCGGGGCGGGTTGCGGGGCGATCGCGTCAGTCCCTCGCTCGGGCAGAGTTGGGGTTGCGGTTTGGGGCGATCGCTGGGAGGGCTTAGACCTCCAATGGGCAATCCTTCCCCGAAGCACTTGAGTGAACAGCATGGGAACCTTGGCCTCAGGGTCGCTTTCCCAGTCTAAACCCGTTCCAACAGGCCGATCGGGACTTGCTGAAACGGGTTAGGGCCTGTCATGGGTTTAATCGTAGGGGCGGGGTCTCCACGCCCAGCCCCTGTGATCCCGGTTCCAGGGCTGGGCGGGGTTGTGGCGATCGCTCGGGTTAGGGTTGGGAGACCCAACCCCTACGGCAATGGAAATGACGACAGGCCATCAAGCCCCTTGCCCCCTATGATCTTCAGGGCGGAATCAGAGTTTCAGACCATAGGGTCTCAGGCAATTCGCCGACCAGTCCTAGCCTTGGCGCAGTTTTTCTGACCAAACCCGCGTCGGCAGACCCCAAACATAGATGAAGCCCTCGGCGGCCTTGTGGTCAAATTCATCATCAGACCCGTAGGTAGCCAGCTCTGGCGTGTAAAGACTCTGCTCGGACTTGCGACCGACGATCGCCGCATTGCCCTTGAACAGCTTGATCCGCACTGTGCCGGTTACCCGCTTTTGGGTTTCGTTGATGAATCCGTCCAGCGCTGCCTTCAAGGGGCTGTACCAGAGACCGTTGTAGATCAATTGGCTGTAGGTTTCTTCAATGCCGCGCTTGTAGTGGCTCACATCAGCGGTCAGGGTCAGGCTCTCCAGATCCCGGTGGGCGGCGATCAGCACCGACAGGGCCGGCACTTCGTAGATTTCGCGGGACTTAATCCCCACCAAGCGGTTTTCCACCATGTCGATCCGGCCGATGCCGTGGTTGCCGACGCGGGTGTTGAGTTCCTCAATCAGGGCGATCGAGTCCAAGGTGCGGCCGTCCAGGGTGACCGGCGTGCCCGCTTCAAAGCCAATTTCCACGTAGTCCGGCTCATCCGGCGTGTCGGCGATCGCCTTGGTCATCAGGTAAATTTCTTCCGGCGGCTCCGTCCAGGGATCCTCAAGGGGGCCTGCTTCAATGCTGCGGCCCAGCAGGTTGCGATCGATGCTGAAGGGCGACTTTTTCTTCACGGGCGCGGGAATCCCGAACTTTTCCCCGTAGGCGATCGTTTCTTCGCGGCTGAAGCCCCACTCGCGAGCGGGAGCCAACACCTTAATGGTGGGGTCGAGGGCCGCGATCGCCACATCAAACCGCACTTGGTCGTTGCCCTTGCCCGTACAACCGTGGGCTACCGCGTCTGCGCCATATTCCGCCGCCGCCTCCACGAGCGCCTTGGCAATCAGCGGGCGCGCCAGGGCCGTTGAAAGGGGATAGCGGTTTTCGTAAAGGGCATTGGCCCGCAGGGCCGGGAACGCATAATCCTGCACGAACTCGGCCCGCAGATCCGCCACCAGCGAAGTACTGGCTCCGGAGTCGAGGGCTTTTTGCTTGATGGGGCCCAGTTCGTCGCCTTGCCCTAAGTCGGCGGCCAGGGTAATGACTTCTTCAACGCCCCATTCCTGCATCAGGTAGGGAATGCAAACGGAGGTATCCACACCGCCGGAGTAGGCGAGGACAACTTTCTTGGCGCGACCCATGTATTTTGCTCAAGCTGCGAGAAAACAACCCCATATTGTAGGCACGGCCCGGGCGATCGCAACGGTCAGTTAGCGTACCAACTTTGAGGACTTCTTGACTTTGGAGTGACTTGGGAATGATTTTGGAGGGATTTTGCAGGGTTGGCATTGATGGCTGGGCGATGGGGCCGTAACCGAAAATGGCTCATTGTTTTTTTAATGAGTCCCCCCAATTAGCGCCCTGATTCGCCCTCCTAGTAGCGCGACAGGCTTAATACATTGGGTCAAAATTGCGGAGCCAGTCGTGGTAACAAGGGGCTTGAGCATCTTGCTGCTTAACGATCAGGTGACGGTAACAGCTATGTAATTTAACCCAGCGAATTAAGGTAGCCATGCTACTAGAGCTTGGCTTGGTAGTCATCGATCGCCTGATAAAGCCGCTCCACCTCCCGATCGGGAATGAAATCCAACAGGGGAATCGATCGCTTGCCGGCCCCAATTTCGATCGCCATTTCCCCTAACAAAGCGGTCAGCTTGGCACGGCTGAAGGTGCGATCGAGCAAGAGGGGATAGATTTTTTCAGCGAGGGCACTGTGCAAATGGGCATGGGCCAAATCGAGATGCCATTTGGCAATGTCCAGATAGGCCACATCGCCAATCTCTGCGGCCAGGGTTTCGATCGCTTCATTACTGACAGATTTCGACATTTCAGCACCTGCGGTTGAGTTGGATCACTTGCAGACTCAATTATCCAGATTGCTGGGCGGTGAGGCCAGCTTTTGCAACTGAACAGCACATGCCTTCAGTTCCGGTTCAAAGGAGTCGGGACAAGCTTCCGGGTGGGTGAGGGCGTTGGCTTCGGCCCCGTCACCCCACAGGGATCCCCAATGCATGGGCACAAACACGGTTCCCGGCGCGATCGCCCGGGTCACCTTGGCCGGAAACCGCCCATCGCCCCGGCGCGACTTCACCGCCACCCAGTCGCCCTCCCGGATGCCCAGGGGTTCCGCATCCTTGGGGTGAATTTCGATGAAGGGATTCGGGTGCAGCTTTTTGATTTTTTCAATCCGACCGGTGCGGGTTTGGGTGTGCCAATGGCCATAGAGCCGGCCTACGGTCAACACGAGGGGATAGGCCGCATCGGGTGGTTCCGCCAGCCCGCGCGAGTGCACCGCCAAAAATTGGGCCCGCCGATCGGGAGTATGGAATTGTCCATCGGTATACAACCGCTTGGCGGGGGCTGGCTGCAAAGGGTCGATCGCCCCATCCGCCGGAAAAGGCCATTGTTGGGGGCCAGCGGTTCTGAGCCGATCGTGACTCAAACCGGTCATGTCGCAAGGGCGGCCTCGGGTCAATTGCACAAATTCGCCGTAGACCTCCGCCGAGGATTGGAACCAAAACTGCTCCCGGAAGCCGAGCCGCCGGCCCACCTCCGCAAAGATGGCCCAATCTTCCTTGGCTTCTCCCGGAGGGGGCTGAAACGCCTGGGAAAGGGTCACCATCCGCTCAGAATTGGTCATCGTGCCGGTTTTTTCGCTCCATTGGGTGGCGGGCAGCAGCAAATGAGCAAAGGCACTGGTTTCCGTGGGGTAATAGGCTTCTTGATAGATCGTGAAGGGCGATCGACTCAGGGCGGCTTTGGTGCGGTTCAGGTCGGGAAAACTAACGGCGGGATTGGTGGCCGCAATCCACAACAGGCCCACCGCTCCCGCCTCCAGCCCTTCCACAATTTCCCAGGCGGCCCGGCCCGGTGTTGAGGAAATGCGACCCGGGGGCAGGTTCCAAAAATCCTCCACTTCGGCCCGGTGCTGGGGATTGGTCACGGAGCGATAGCCCGGCAGCAACCGCGACAAACCGCCGGCCTCGCGGCCGCCCATGGCGTTGGGCTGGCCGGTGAGGGAAAAGGGCCCCGCGCCCGGTTTGCCCATTTGCCCCGTCAGCAGGTGCAGGTTAATGATGCTGCGGACTTTGGCTGTGCCTTCGGAGGATTGGTTAATGCCCATAGACCAAAGGGACAAGACCCGATCGCTCTGGGCCCAAATTCGCGCCGCCGCCTCGATCGACTCCACCGAAATGCCGCATTGCTCGGCCACGCGATCGGGCGGGTAATGTTGCACCAAATCTTCGTAGGCTGCGAAGCCGCCCGTGTGGGCTTCGATATAGGCGCGATCGATCTGATCCCACTTCAGCAGCAGGTGGGCCATGCCGTTCAGTAAGTCGATGTCAGTGCCGGGGCGAATGGGCAAATGGAGATCGGCCACCTGGCCCGTTTCGGTGCAGCGGGGATCCACCACCACCAATCGCACTCGATCGGGGTTGGCCTTGTGGTGTTTGCGGAACCGGTTAAAGACGATCGGGTGACATTCGGCCGTGTTGGTCCCGATCGCGAACAGGCAATCCGTCAGCTCCAAATCGTCATAGCTACAGGGGGGCCCATCGGCCCCAAAGCTGCGTAAGTAGCCCGAGACGGCGGAAGACATGCAAAGCCGCGAATTGGCATCAAAATTGTTGGTTCCCAGGCAACCCTTGATCAGTTTTTGGGCCGTGTAGTAATCCTCCGTGACAAACTGCCCGGAGCCATACATACAAAGGCCGTCGGGCCCTTGGTTGGCCAAAACGGTTTGGATGCGATGCACGATCGCCTCAAAGGCCTCGTCCCAACTAATCCGCTGAAAGTCTTGATCCAAAGCAGATCGCCACATGGGGTACAGCAGCCGATCGCGGTCGATCGACTCCAAAATCGTTGCCCCTTTTACGCAAACCATGCCTTGGCTGGAAGGATGGGCCCGATCGCCCCGCACCTTCAGCCCCGCCGGCCCTTGCACCACTTCCAAACCACACCCCACACCGCAGTAGGGACAAACGGTTCTGACAGATTCCATGGATTAATTAAAACAACCTCTAAGTTGCGAATATGTTGTGAAAATAAGTCAAGCCGCAGCTAGGCAACGATTCCAGCGGGCCATGAGTCAAAAAAATGCCCCTGGCGGGGCGTTGAACTGAATGTTGAACTGAGCATTGAGCTGAGGAGAGAGGCCCATGAGGCCAATTAAGCGCTGATCGTGTAGGAGCCGATCGCGTAAGAGCCGATCGGGGGCCAACCCTCAGCCCTATTCCGCCGCGTCATCGTGGGCATAGCGGTTATAGAGGAAGTCGAGTGCGTAGTTGCGCAGCTCGTAATATTTGGGATCTTCCAAAAGTCGGGCCCGATCACGCGGTCGGGGGAACGGAATATCCATCACCTCCCCAATCTTGGCGGCGGGGCCATTGGTCATCATCACCAATCGATCGGACAGGTAGAGCGCCTCATCAATGTCGTGGGTGATCATCAACACCGTGACCTGATTTTCCCGCCAAATTTGCAGCAACTCGTCTTGCAACTCTTCGCGGGTGATGGGATCCAACGCCCCAAAGGGTTCATCCAAAATCAACACCTTGGGGCAAATGGCCAGGGCCCGGGCGATCGACACCCGCTGTTTCATCCCCCCGGAAATTTCCGCCGGCCGCTTGTGAATCGCCTCAGTCAACCCCACCATCTCCAAATATTTCAGGGCCAATTGCCGTTGTGCTTCCTTGGGTTGGGTGGTGTAAACGGCTTTTACCGCCAACAACACATTTTCCAAAACGGTTTTCCAGGGCAGCAGGGCATAGTTTTGGAACACGACCATCCGATCGGGGCCGGGCCGAGTGATTCGCTGCTGCTCTAGGCGCACTTCACCGGCCGTCGGTTCCGCAAAGCCCGAAACCATGTTCAATAGGGTGGACTTGCCGCAACCCGAGTGACCAATCACCGAAACAAATTCACCTTCGGCTACCCGCAAGTTGACCCCATCCAGCACGGGGTATGGCCCCTTGGGCGTTTGATAGACCTTGGAAACTTGGTCAATCACCAAAAAATCGGGTTCCGCTGCGACAACCATGGGCGGGACGGTTTGAGAAGAGAGGGTTTGCATAGGATTGCCAGGGCTGAGGAAGGGGTCGATCGAGTCAGAGGATGAAGAGTTGGGGCGATCGGCATCGGGCCACAGGCGGGCCCCTTAGCTAGGGGAAACGGAGCAGCTAAAGATTTCATCGACCCGAATTTCGGCCACACGGACATTGCGTTTAATCGCCAGGTTGTCGAGGTAGTCGATCGGGCGATCGGGGTCAAAGGTTTGGCCGTCAAATAGGACGATCGGCTTGCGGTCTAATTCCACCTCCGGCAGTCCCAAATTGCGAGCCGCAGTCAGATAGGTGGCCGTCGGGTTCACCCGTTCCATCACCTCCACCCAATTGCGGGGGAAGGGCGTAATTTCCCAGCGGGCCATTTGGGCCAAAGTCCAAAGGGACTGTACCGCGTCGGGACAGGCCGATCGGCTCACAAAGAACTGATGGAAGGTGTAAAGCGCTTGGGCCTCGGAACCATCACCCCGATCGAGCGGCGACAGGAACCCGGGCGAAATCATCTCCACCGGCAGCCCCACATAGTCGGGGCGGGCCAAAATTTCCAACACCTCAGCCCGGTTGCGATGATCATCGCAATATTCACAGGCCTCCAGCAGAGCCGTCAGCAGGGCAGCATGGGTATTGGGATAGGCCTGGGCCCAATCTTCCCGCACCCCCAGCACTTTTTCCACATGACCCGGGAACAGGTCAAGATCCGTGGCCATGATCTGACCAATGCCCTCTTGCACGGCTCGGGAGTTCCAAGGCTCTCCAACGCAATAGCCGTCAATGTTGCCCGCCTTCAGGTTCGAGACCATCTGCGGCGGCGGCACGGTGGCCAAGCTGATATCCCAATCGGGGTCAATGCCCCCGGAGGCGAACCAATGCCGCAGCAACAGGTTGTGCATGGAAGCCGGATGCACCATGGCAAAGGTGTGAACCTTGTCCGGATCCCGCTCAATCAGACTTTTGAAGGTGGCCAGGTCATTCACGCCCTGTTCGATCAGGCGTTTGCCCCAGGTGATGGCGTTGCCGTTGCGGGACAGCACCATGGAGGCTTGGATTGGCACGGGTTCGCTTTCGCTGCTGCCCAGGGTCATGGCCAAGGGCATTCCGGTTACCATTTGGGCCGCGTCGAGCTGGCCGCTGGCGACCCCATGGGCGATCGATTTCCAATTGGGTTTGCGCTGAAGGGTGACCTGCTCTAGGCCGTGCTTGGCAAAGAATCCCTTTTCCCGGGCGATCGCCAGGGGCGCACAGTCAGTGAGGGGAATGAAACCCAGCTCCAAGTTGACCTTTTCCAGGCCATTGCCGGCCGCCACCACAGGGGCCGCCACTTTCCGTTTTTTGGAACGTTTTTGTTGATTGAGGAAGTAAACGATTTCGTTGCGCAGGCTGTAGTAGCTGGGATGGTTCACCACGTCCATGCGGCTGCGAGGACGGGGAATATCCACCTCCAGAATTTGCCCCACATGGGCGGCGGGGCCGGTGGTTAGCATCACCACCCGATCGCTCAGGAGCAAGGCCTCGTCCACATCGTGGGTCACCATCACGCAGGTGACATGGCTCTCTTCGCAAATGCGCATCAGTTGCTCTTGGAGGCCGCCCCGGGTCAGGGCATCCAAGGCCCCGAAGGGTTCATCGAGCAACAACACTTGAGGACGGGTGGCCAGGGCCCGGGCGATCGCCACCCGCTGTTTCATGCCGCCGGACAGTTCGCCGGGAAGCTTATCGGCCGCGTGGGCCAACCCTACGAGCTGAATATTTTCCTCCACGATCGCCCGCCGCTCTTCCTTGGGCAGGTTCTTGAGCACCGTGTTGACGGCCAGGGCGATGTTGTCGCGGACGGTTTTCCAGGGCAACAGGGAGTAGTTTTGGAACACCACCATCCGATCGGGCCCCGGGGCTTCAATTTGGCGACCGTTCAAGATGGCCCCGCCACTGGTGGGGCGATCGAGGCCCGCAATGATGTTCAGCAGGGTGGACTTGCCGCAGCCAGAGTGACCAATCAGGGAAATAAATTCCCCTTGCTTGATCTCAACGTTGATGTTTTGGAGCGCAATGTAGCGATCGCCCCCCGGCAGCGGAAAGATTTTGTCAACGTGATCGATTTCCAAAAAAGGAGTCATGGTGTTGTGCGATCGGTGTTGTGCGATCGAGTGAGTTATCCAAAGCTATGCCCAAACTTCGCCCGTTAGCGGCGTTCCGGCGGCACGGCAATGCTGCCCAAAAAAGCCACGAATCGATCGAGCAACAGCCCCACCAAGCCCACAAAAATCAACGCCAGGATAATTTCACTGGTCAGGGAGCTGTTATAGGCATCCCAGATGAAGAACCCAATGCCAACACCGCCCACCAGCATTTCCGCCGCCACAATGGCCAACCAGGACAGCCCAACGCCAATCCGCAGACCCGTGAAAACATAGGGAACCGTGGCCGGAAACAGCACGTTCAGGAAATATTCCACTCGCCCCAAACGCAGCACCCGGGCCACGTTTTTGTAGTCTTGGGGCACTTGCTGCACACCGGTTACCGTGTTCAGCAAAACCGGCCAAACTGCTGTAATGAAAATTACAAACAGCGCCGCCGATTGGTTGTTTTTCAAGGCTTCCAAGGAAATGGGCAGCCAAGCCAATGGCGGGATGGTTCGTAAGAGTTGAAAGACCGGATCCAGTGCGTCATAGATCAGCGGGTTGCTGCCGATCACAATGCCCACTAAAACCCCAATAATTGCCGCCGCTGAAAAGCCGATCGCCACCCGCTGCAAGCTGGCCATTAAATGCCAGAAAATGCCCACGTCGGTGCTGTTGGGATCCGTGCGATCAAACGCACCCACAATCAATTCCTGGGTGTCTCCAAACACTTCCAGGGGCCCCGGCAAGGGTGCTCCGGGAATTGAGCAAATTGCCTGCCAAGCCACCAAGCAAATGAGCGTTCCCACAATGGCCGCAATCACTTTGCGGGCATTTTTCTTAGATAGCGGCACAAAACGAATAATCGAATCAACGAGCGAACTAGAACTACTTGCAGCCATGGTGGTCAAACCTGAGTGTGATTAAATCCTCAATCGATCGTTGAGCATTCGATGGGCATTCGATGGGCATTCAAGTTGTCAGCCTGAGTCGATCGTTGCGCTTGCTCGCAGATGGCTGAAACCCTCCAACAACGGCTCATTCTTGATGAGATTATCAAGCCTGATCAAATGATTTGATTCAGGCGACTGACCCAGGAATTTTGATCGGGCAATCTCGATCGGGCAATCGCAGTCTAATCTCGATCAAGAGAAACCGTTACTGGTGGCTTCAGCCCTCCCTTCAATATGGCAATCATTCCTGAATGAAAGGTTTTGATTGCCTGACAACATTCGATTCAGAACCCAGCCCTAGTAGCGCGACATCCTTAAAATATTGGGTCAAAGTTGCGTAGCCAGTCGTGGTAACAAGGGGCTTAAGCCCCTTGCTGCTTAACGATCAGGTGACGGTAACAGCCAGGTCATTTAACCCAGTGAATTAAGGCAGCCATGCTACTAGGCTTTCAGGGCCTTGATCTTCAGAGCATCGAGATAGGCCTTGGGATTTTCCGGATCAAACTTCACCCCATCAAAGAAGGTTTCCACCCCGCGCGACGTATCCTTGGGAATTTCCGCCTCGGGCACACCCAGCGCCTTGGCTGCTTCGCGCCAAATATCTTCCCGGTTGACCTGATCCACCAAAGCTTTCGTGTCGGTGTTTTCCGGCAAGTAACCCCAGCGAATGTCTTCCGTGACAAACCACAGGTCATGACTCTTGAAGGGATAGGAGGCGAAGTCTGCCCAGAACTTCATGGCCAGCGGGAATTTTTCTTCCTTACGCCCATCACCAAAGTCGATCGTGCCTTGGGAGCGACCCAAGATATCTTCCGCCTTGATCTTTAGCCACTCGCGCTTGCTGATGATGTCGCACATTTCGGCAATGTTTTCGGGCTTGTCGCACCACATTTGTGCTTCCAGCACTGCCATGGTCAGGGCTTTGGCGGCGTTCGGGTTCTTTTCCACCCAATCGGCACGCATCGCAAAGGCCTTTTCCGGGTGATCTTTCCACAGCTCACCGGTCACCAAGGCCGAGAAGCCCAGCTTTTGGGATACCAACTGCGCATTCCAAGGTTCACCCACGCAGAAAGCTTCCATGGTTCCGGTCTTCAGGTTGGCCACCATTTGCGGCGGCGGAACCACAATCACCGACACATCCTTATTAGGGTCTGCGCCGGCCGATGCCAACCAGTACCGCATCCAGAGGTCGTGGTTACCACCGGGGAAGGTCACGGCCACTTTCACATCTTTGCCGCCGGCCTTGGTTTTGGCCAGGGCTTCCACAAAGGGCTTGGGATCGAGGGCGATCTTTTTCCCTAGGTAGTCTTTGCTAACTGAGATTGCCTGGCCATTGGTGTTGAGGCGGGCCAGGATGTTCATCGGCAAAGGCTTTTTGGTGACCTTGCCGGTGGTCATCAGGTAAGGAATGGGGGACAGGATGTGGGATCCATCAATGCCGTTGCCGGCCGATCCCAATTCCAGGTTGTCGCGAGTGGCGGCCCAAGAGGCTTGCTTGACCACTTCCACATCGGGCATTCCGTATTTGGCGAAGAGGCCCTTTTCCTTGGCGATGATCAAGGGGGCCGCGTCGGTGAGGGCAATGAAACCGAGCTTGGCTTTGGTTACTTCCGGCGGGGCGATCGAGGCGGCCGGTGAAGGGCTGCCCCCGGCGGAGTCGCCACCGGCCGGGCTGCTGGCGGCCTGGTTGCCACCTCCGGCAGCACAACCATGGATCGCAACGGTGGCTCCGGCAGCGGTGGCGGCGGTGAACAAAAACTTGCGGCGAGAAAAGCTGCTCATGGTTGCTGAGTTTGAAGGTAAAGAAGGGGAGTCAACGATCGGGAAGGATCGAGTGGTGTGTTGGGAGCTAAGGGCCGGGTTGGGTTACGCCTCGGCCAGGGCGGGAGATTTGCGCTCGGCTTGGAAATGCTCCACCAGCAAGTCCACCAGCACATCGTTCAGGTCTTCGCAGGGAATGCCTTTCATGACCCGATCGCCCAAGTGGGCCTCCTTGCCCACCTTGCCGCCGAGGAAAATGTCCACGGCCTCAACGGTTTTGCCGTCCTTGCGGGCCTTGCTGCCCATCAAGCCGATGTCGGCCACTTGGGGCTGGCCGCAGGAGTTGGGGCAGCCGGTCCAGTGAATTCGCACCGGCCGAGGCAGCTTGACCCGATCGGTGACGGCTTGGGCCACGGCCAGGGCACGCTGTTTGGTTTCAATCAGCGCAAAGTTGCAAAACTGCGACCCCGTGCAAGAAACCAGTTCCCGCACGAGGGGAACCGGGGCGATCGAAAAGGTTTTCAAAAGCGGCTCTTGGGTAAAAACCGCTAACCGGGAATCGGGAATGTTGGGAATGATCACGTTTTGCTCAACGGTGAAGCGCAGTTCACCGCTGCCGTAGATATCCGCCAACCGCGCCAGGTCAAACATTTGGCGCGCATTCAGCCGGCCCACGGGAATGTGTAACCCGGCATAGTTGAGGCCCACTTGCTTTTGGGCGTGGATGCCGATGTGGTCGCGTTTGTCCCAGCAATACTCATCCTGCTCGGCGGCGGCAATCAAGGGAAATCCCAGTTGCTTTTCGACAACGGCGCGGAATTTTTCAATTCCCCACTCGTCAATCAGCCACATCAACCGAGATTTTTGGCGGTTGGCGCGGGGGCCGTGATCCCGATAGACCACCAAGATCGCTTCGCAGAGGGACACCACATCGCGTGGATCCACCCAGGCATTGAGGGGAATGGCGGGGGCCACGCGGCTGGCGGAAAAGAACCCACCCACCACAACGTTGAACCCAAGCTTGCCGTCTTTGTAGGCGGGGATGAAGGCGATGTCGTTAATTTCGGCGTGAACCGAGTTGTCGCGGCTGCCGTCGATCGCGATGTTGAATTTGCGGGGCAGGTTGGTGAAGCTGGGGTTGCCATCACCGTTGTTGGTGATCATGTCCTGCACTTTGCGCACCAGCCCCCGGGTGTCGATCAACTCGTCGGCATCAATGCCGGCCACAGGGGAGCCGGTGATGTTGCGCACGTTGTCCATGCCCGATTGGATGCTGGTGAGGCCAGCGCGATCGAGCTGTTGGAAAATTTCAGGAATGTCATCCAACCGAATCCCGCGTAGTTGCAGGTTTTGGCGGGTGGTGATGTCGGCGCTGCCATCGTCGCCGTAGCGCTCAACGATGCTGGCGAGGACGCGCAGTTGGCCGCTGGTGCAAATGCCGTGGGGCAACCGCATCCGCAACATGAACTTTCCGGGAGTGACCGGGCGAAAGAACACCCCTAGCCACTTCAAACGGTGATTCAAGTCGTCTTCGGGGAGGTTTTCCCAGCCCAAGCGGGCAAAGGTGGCGAGTTCGTGTTTAACTTGCAGTCCGTCTTTTTCGGCTTTGAATTTCTCAAACTTGGTGAGTTTGGAACTTGCCGGGGCGATCGCTTGAGCCATAGTTACCAGCGAGGGGGTCAATGCCGGTGGGTAAAAACTTCTGACCGCTGGCCGAGGCCAGGGAGTATTCGGTCAGAAGTTGTAGTTGCTAGAGCTGAGAATGGGCAAATGCTAGCGATCGCGCCTCAGGGCTTTTGTAATCCAAGTTACAAAAAACTTTACAGAATCCGTTTTAAGCATGAATTTCATGCAATTTCTGCATTTAAGCACCCGTGAGCCGCTCGATTCCGCCCCGATCGCCCCGATCGCCCAGTCAGCCACCCCAAAAACAGCCGATCGCCTCGGCCCAAAACTGAACCAGGCGATCGGCTCCCAACACCGGCAAAACCCTTAGAAAAAACCTCAGAACGCAGAGCTTAGAACGCAGAGCTTAGAACTTAGAACGCAAAGGTAGTGCGCACCACGCCCACCACCTGCATACCGTTGTCCTCATCATGTTCCGGGTTCACAATCACGATCACGCCCGGCGTGATGGCGATGTTATCCGTCAACCGGTGGCGGTAGAGGGCTTCCACATGCAACGACGTGTCCCGATCCTCGCGGCTGGCCAAGTCGTTTTGGGTGGCCTTCGGCGGCATCCCGAAGATAATCCCGCCCACATTGCCCTCCTTGAACAAGTCCGGGAAAGCCATCGTGACAGCCCAAGTCCAGATATCCGCATTGGCCCCCCGATCGCCCCCTGATTTGGCCTCGGCATCCGTATAAGCTACCCAACCGGACAAATTGAAACGGGGACTGAATTGCACCGCCCCGATCAACCCGTAGGAATTGGCCGCAGTATCCACCCGATCGAACGGCCGTTGGGCAAAGGCGCTGCCGATGTTGTCCGTAATGTTCACATCCGCTTCATCGAAATAGGTGTGGGTGAAGGTGAAGCCAATGCTGGTGCTGGGGGTGGGTTGATAGAGCAATTGCCCCAAAATGCCGTAGCTGCCATTGAACAGCCCCGCCTCATCATCCGGGCTGCTGGCCCGAGGCGCACGGTAGGCCACATCAGCCGACCAATGTTGATTAAAACAATGCTGAATTCCCACACCGGGGCCGCGCAACCCGCGATAGATTGAGCTATAGCGCCCAAATCGGGACAGGGCCCCGGAACTGTCACTCCGCAGGTATACGTTCAGGGGATCCGTGATCCCATCCGTGCCGTGGCCATTGGCAATTAACCAGGCTCGGGTGCGATCGCCCAAGGGAAAGCGGTAGTACAAATCCCCTAACCGGAGTTGGCCGCCGCTGTTGCCGTCAAACCCCAGGCGGGTCATGCTGGTTCCCGTCAAATCGCCGTCGATCGGGAGGATGTTGTTGCTTTGTAGCCGCACCCGCAACTCGTCTTTACCGGTAAAGCTGGTGTTGAAATTCAGCCGTACCCAATAGGCAAAGGTGGCGTTGTAGTCCAAATCGCCGCCGCCCGCTTTTTCGTCGCCCCAAACATCGGCCAGGGCAAACATGGCTTCGGACTGGAGCTTGGTGGCCGGCGAAAAGCGATTGGCTTCCAGCTCTGCCGTGCGGGCTTCCAGGGCATCCACCCGCCCCCGCAGGGCTGCCAACTCCGCTGCGAATTCCTCTTGCAGTTTTTGCAATTTCCGCAGATCTTCCTTGGCAGCGAGTGGATCGGTGGCGGACTTGATTAGCTCATTGATCCGATCGAGGCAGGCATTCAACCCGGCGGCAAATTCATAGCGACTGAGGGGCCGGTTGCCCTTAAATGTGCCATCGGGATAACCGGCAATGCAGCCATAGCGCTCCACTAAGGATTGCAGCGCCTGAAATGCCCAATCGGTGGGTTGCAAATCCGAGAGCTGTGAAACGGCGGTGACTTGGGCCAGGTCATCAGTGCCTAAGGGATCCGTGCCTAAGGGATCCGTGCCCAGCAGGTCGGCTTCAGTGGCCACCGTGGGGCGATCGTCCAAGGTCAGCCGGGGAATTTCCGAGGCGATCGCCCCCGTGGGTATTCCCAAAATCAGGGTCAAAAGAGGCAACAGAGCGGAGCTAGAGAGTAGTGGCAGAAAACGATGGGTCATGGGTTAGTCCTCAATAATTGCCAAGCGGTTGCGGGGAGATTGACTGAGCCGCAGTGAGCCGCAGTGAGCTGTTGCCCAGAAAAAGCTGGCTCCCCGTCAATGATTCACCTCTGCTACTTTCAAAAAGCCGGATCAGGTATTTACGCTGAATGGCCACACCGGATTTAGTTAGAAAGAGAACACAGTGCGCACCACACCCACCACTTGGGTCTCGTTATCGTTGTTGTGCTCCGGGTTAAAAATCGCAATCACACCGGGCGTAATGGCAATGTTGTCCGTGAGCTGGTGGTAGTAGAGCGCCTCCACATGGAACGAGGTATCGCGATCTTCGCGGCTGTCCACATCGTTTTGGGTGGTCTTCGGCGGCATCCCGAAAATAATCCCGCCCAAGTTGCCTTCCTTAAACAGATCCGGAAAAGCCATCGTGACGGCCCAATTCCAAATGTCGGCATTGGCTCCCCGATCGTTGCCCGATTTGGCTTTGGCATCGGTGTAGCCCACCCAGCCGGACAGGTTGAAACGCGGACTAAATTGCACCGAGCCGATCAACCCATAGGAGTTGGCCAACGTATCAACCCGATTAAAGGGCCGTTGGGCAAAGGCACTGCCCACGCCGTCCGTGATATTCACGTCGGCTTCGTCAAAGTAGGTGTGGGCGAAGGTGAAGCCAATGCCAGCGCTTTTGCTGGGCTGGTATAGAATTTGGCCCAAAATGCCGTAGCTGCCGTTGAACAGGCC
The DNA here is from genome assembly GCF_002742025.1 of Limnothrix sp. PR1529. Taxonomy (NCBI): domain Bacteria; kingdom Bacillati; phylum Cyanobacteriota; class Cyanophyceae; order Pseudanabaenales; family Pseudanabaenaceae; genus Limnothrix; species Limnothrix sp. PR1529. Next base: position 6,052 of record NZ_LIRO01000119.1, on the reverse strand, counting down.
CGCTTCATCATCCGGGTTGCTGCCCTGGGGCGCACGGTAGGCCAGATCCACTGACCACCGATCGCTAAAGTCATGTTCGATCGCAACCCCGGGGCCGCGCACACTGCGGTAGATCGAACTAAAGCGACCAAACCGCGACAGGGAACCGGCACTGTCACTGCGCAGAAACGAATTCAACGGATCGGCAATGCCGTCAGTTCCCTGACCGCTGGCAATCAGCCACATGTGGGTTTTGTGCCCGATCGGGAAGCGATAGTGCAAATCGTCCAATCGGAACCGATTGTTGCTGTTGCCATCAAAAGACAGGCGGGTCATGCTGGTTCCCGTCACGGCCCCATCGATCGGGACGATGTTGTTGCTTTGCAGCCGCACCCGCAACTCGTCTTTTCCGGTAAAGCTGGTGTTGAAATTCAGCCGCGCCCGGTAAGAAAACGTCGTGTTGTAATCCAAGTCATCGTCGCCGGCCCGCCCATTGCCAAATACGTCATCCAAGGCAAAAATCACTTCGCCTTTCAGCTTGGTGGTGGTCGAAAACTGGTTCGTTTCCAGTTCCGAAGCGCGGGCTTCCAATGAATCCACCCGACCGCGCAGGGCTGCCAGTTCCGCTGCAAATTCCTCTTGCAGTTTTTGCAATTTCCGCAGGTCTTCCTTGGTCGCGAGCGGATCGGTGGCGGACTTGATTAGCTCATTGATTCGATCGAGGCAAGCATTCAACCCGGCGGCAAATTCATAGCGACTGAGGGGCCGGTTGCCCTTGAACGTGCCATCGGGATAACCGGCAATGCAGCCATAGCGCTCCACTAAGGATTGCAGCGCCTGAAACGCCCAATCGGTGGGTTGCACATCCGAGAGTTGCGAAACGGCGGTGACTTGGGCCAGGTCATCCGTGCCTAAGGGATCCGTGCCCAGCAGGTCGGCTTCGGTGGCCACCGTCGGGCGATCGTCTAAGGTCAGCAAGGGAATTTCCGAGGCGATCGCCCCCGTGGGTATTCCCAAAATCAGGGCTAAAAAAGGCAGCAGTGAATAATGAGCGAGTCGTGGAGCAAAGGGATGAATCATCAGAAATTCCTAGGCGTTTCCTGTGGAGCTAGCGGGTAACGATTCTGTAGGGCTAGCTGGCAGGTAGAATTCGCAGTCAACGCACGAGCACCCAAAACAGAAATCTTCAGATTCATAACCTATGGCGAATTCAGATGTCATCCCAAATTCTGCTGATTTCTACCCTCAAACTCCTTAATTCTTGGTTCGCGTTCTAATTTCAGATCGGTCAATTTTTTTGATTATTTCTGATTTTTTCCCTTTGTCAAATACCACCTTTCTGACTGTTTGTGCCTCCTTGGCAGATATTTGACCATGGTTGATCGTGATGGATTGCAGATCCCGATCGCGTATCAATTCAGACAGGGCGATACAGAGATCCGCCGGGCGATTGGAGCCGCTGAGCCGCCACCGGGCGATCGAGTCATGGAGGCGAATTCATAGGCGATAATGGGGGAGACTCTGTACTGAAATTGCCGTCAAGCCACCCCGATCGATTGTCTGCCCGCCTTTGCAAACAGGCCCGGCCGCCAATCCGTCAGGGCGGCTTGATTTGTGTCTCTACCGGTTGGCTATGACTGCGAATCTTGCTGCTGCGCAAACCCCGTCCGATCGCCGCTCTGAAACTGACTGGCGGCTTTTTTTGCGACTGGTGCCCTACGCCCGTCGCAGCGGCAAGCTGCTGATTGTGTCGCTGATTTTGTTGCTGCCCTTGTCCTTGGGCAATGCGTTGCAGCCAATTTTGGTGGGTCAAGCCATCTCGCTGATTCGGGGCGAGGCCAGCGCTTGGGATTTTCTGGAAGCGATGCCCCTGCGATCGGGTCTGAATACCGTGGGGCTGTTGGTGTTGGTGACGGTGGCGGTGCGGTTGGCGCTCCAAGGGCTTCAGGGCTACTTGGTGCAGGAAGTGGGCCAACGGATCACGGCGGATATTCGCAATGATTTATTCGATCATGTGACCGCACTGGCCATGCGCTTTTTCGATCGCACGCCAGTGGGTCGGTTGATTACCCGCCTAACCAGCGATGTGGATGCCTTAGGTGAGGTTTTCTCCACGGGCGCGATCGGGATTGTGAGCGATCTGTTGTCGATCGTGGTGTTGGTGGCCACCATGTTGACCCTGCAATGGCAATTGGCCTTATTGCTGTTGCTGATGTTGATCCCGATCGCGGGGGCCATTGTTTATTTTCAAGGGGAATTTCGGAAAGCCAACTATCGGGCCCGCGAGCGGTTATCGGATTTGAATTCGATGCTGCAAGAGAATCTGGTGGGCGTGAATGTGGTGCAATTGTTCCGTCGAGAACGCTACAACGCCAAACAATTTCGGAAAACCAACCAAGACTATATTCACGAAGTCGATCGCACCATCTTTTTTGACTCGGCCGTTTCAGCCACCTTGGAGTGGATTTCCCTCGTCGCGATCGCCGGGGTGCTTTGGTATGGCGGCGCATTGGTGGCGGGCAAAACGATCGAGTTTGGAACCTTGGCGGCTTTCATTCTCTTTGCTCAACGGATGTTTGATCCCTTGCGAGAATTTGCCGAAAAATTCACCGCCATTCAAGCGGGATTCACCGCCATTGAACGAATTAACGGAATCTTCTCAGAGCCGATCGAAATCCAAGACCCACCCAAGGTCGATCGCGCCCAATTTGCCAGCCTGAAAACCCGTGGTGAAATTCGCTTTGAGCATGTTTCCTTTGGCTACAAATCCGATGAAATTGTGCTCCACGACCTAGACTTCACCATTCATCCCGGCGAAAAAGTGGCCTTCGTGGGGCCCACGGGCGCGGGCAAATCTTCAATCATCCGGCTACTCAGCCGTTTGTATGAAGTCACCGAAGGGCGAATTTTGCTGGATGGCGTGGACATTCGCGACATGGCCCAGGCCGATTTGCGTCGAGAATTAGGGATTATTTTGCAAGATGGATTTCTCTTTTCCGGCGACGTAAAAAGCAACATTACCCTCGGGGAAAATTACAGCCTGACCGAGGTGCAAGCCGCCGCCGAACGAGTCAGCATTGATGAATTTATCCGGCAATTACCCCAAGGATATGATTCGGAATTGCGTGAACGCGGCACTAATTTATCGGGCGGTCAAAAGCAGCTTTTGGCCTTTGCACGGGTGGCCATTCGAGAACCCAAAGTGCTGATTTTAGATGAAGCCACGTCCAGTTTGGATGTGGCAACGGAAGCGGTTATTCAAGCAGCGGTCGATCGAATGATGCGCGATCGCACGGCGATTATCATTGCGCACCGGCTCTCGACCATTCGCAATGTCGATCGCATCTTTGCCCTCAAACGAGGTCGTTTGGCAGAATCTGGAACCCACGATCAATTGATGGCTTTGGATGGTCTTTATGCCAGCCTTTATCGATTGCAAATGCTGGGGGCAGATGTTTAGCAATGGCTTGATTTTGCTGGGCGATCGGTGATTTTGCGCGATCGCCCGGCCCCAAACCCCCAACAACCTCTGCGTAATCCCTGCCACCGAGCTAATCGACGTTGTAAAACAGAGACAGATTAGACCAATCCCACGGGAGTTTAAGTGATGGAACCGTTGGCAATGGGCGCAGCGGCGATCGGGGTGTTGATGTTGAAAAAATCGGCAGAAACCACCAGCGAACTGTTAACCAAGGAAGTTCTAGAGCCGATCTTGCCCCAAATCCGCACGGCGGTGGGCGCTTTGGCAGCTCCGGTGCGCGATCAAGTGGCGGCCCTGGGCGATCGGGTGGCGGCGCGGCTCCCGGCGGCTAATCTGGAAAATCCGTTCGATGATCTGACGCTGTTGGAGGCGATCGTGGTGGAAGAAACGGCCGATCCGGCGGTGCAAGACCTGGTGCATCAGGTGGCTCCGATCATGCCCGCGATCATGATCGAAAACTGGAAAGGCATCAACGTCAAAGGCGGTCAGAATACGATCTCGGGCAACAACTTCCAATTTTGAATCGGCGAGGGCGATGGAGATGGGCGATCGAGCCATTACCTACGACAGCGACTTCTATGGCTGGGTGCAGCAACAAACGGCGCTGATTCGCCAGGGTCAGTGGAGCGAACTGGACGCGCAGAATCTTTTGGAGGAGCTGGAAAGCTTGGGGCGATCAGAAAAGCGGGCGTTGATTAGCCAAGTGGCGCGGCTCTGTGCCCATCTGCTGAAGTGGCGCTATCAACCGGCCAAGCGCAGTCGATCGTGGGTGTTGAGCATTCGCAGCGCCCGCCAGGAAATTGCGGCGATTTTGCGCGATAACCCCAGTTTGCGAGCCAAGCTGACGGAGGTGTTTGCGGATGGGTACGATCGCGGCCGGTTGATCGCCCTCGAAGAAACGGGCCTGGCCGATCGCGACATTCCCGAAGTTGCGCCCTTTGACTGGCAAACGGCGATCGACCAGGCGATCGACCTGAACTCCCCCACCGATGCCCCATGAGTGAACCATCACCCCCGTCTGTGAATCGATACGGCATCAATGTTGAGGGCGGTCAGAACGTAATTTCTGGCAATACGTTCAACCTATCGTTGCCGCCGCTGGAGCCGACGATCGACGGGCCGCCCAATAATTTGAAGGTTTACGGTTTGACGCGCGATCGCTTTGTGGGGCGGGAGGCGGAGTTGGCGCGGTTGCATGGGCTGTTGCAGACCCAAACCCAGGTGGCGATCGCCGGGGTGAGCGGTTTGGGCGGTGTGGGCAAGAGTGAGCTGGCCTTGCAATATGCGCGGGAGCACCTGGGCGACTATCCCGGCGGGGTGGTGTGGCTGCGGGCGGCGGCGGCCTGTGGGGAGTTGGTGGCCTTTGCCCAGCCCCGTTGGTTTGCCCAGGTGGATTTCACGCAGTTGGACACACCAGAAAAGCAGGCGGCCTTTTGCCAAGCCCATTGGCCCAAAACCGCTGACGATCCGCCGGGGCGGGTGTTGTTGATTTTGGATGATGTGACGGATTTTGCGGCCCAGGTGCAGGGGTTTCCGGTGGTGGGCGATCGGTTTCGGGTGCTGTTCACCAGTCGGGAGCAGTGGCTGAATCCAGAATCGCGCCTGGATTTGGGCCTGTTGAAACCGACGGATGCCTTGGCGTTGTTGAGCAATTTCGTTGGGGAAAGTCGGATCGCGGCGGAACAGGCAACGGCGGAGAAGCTGTGCGAGTGGCTGGGCTATTTGCCCTTGGGACTGGAATTGGTGGGCAGTTATTTGTCGGCTGATCCAGAGTTGTCGCTGGCCAAGATGCAGCAGCGGTTGGAGCAGAAACGATTGGCGGCCAAGGCGCTGACCCAAGTGCCCGCCACCACGACGGCCGAGCGGGGGGTGGCAGCAGCCTTTGAGTTGAGTTGGCAAGTCCTGAGCCAGGAAGCGCAACGGCTGGCGGTGTTGTTGGGCTGTTTTGGAGCGGCTCCGGTGTTGTGGGCTTGGGTGCAGGGTTGTTTGCCCAATGACGACGAGGAAGAGCTGGAGGCAGCGCGGGCGGAGTTGGTGCGGCTGAGTTTGTTGGAGCGGCTAGGCAATGGGCAATATGGACTGCATCCGCTAATTCGGGAGTTTTTTGCCCAGAAATCCACTGATCGACCCGATGCACTTGTTCTCAAAACAGCAGTGGTTGAGGAATTGCTGAAGGCAACGGAGTCAATCAGCGACACGATGACGATTGACCAAGTGCAAGCCCTAGGGAACGTTATTCCCCATGCCCAAGCCGTTGCGGAGTGGACTGACTGGACTGAGTTAGGTAGCCCACTCGCTCGGTTAAACAGTTATTTATTCTTGCTCTACCACGCCCAAGGACTATTTGGCTTGGCAGAGACTTGGGCCATGCGATCGCTGGAAATCCGTGAGCGAGTGCTGGGAGCCGACCATCCCGACACTGCCACCAGCCTCAACAACTTGGCATCACTCTACTCATCCCAGGGACGGTACGAGGCAGCGGAACCCCTCTACCGGCGATCGCTGGAAATCCGTGAGCGAGTGCTGGGAGCCGACCATCCCCACACGGCCCTCAGCCTCAACAACTTGGCAGAACTCTCCTCCTCCCAGGGA
>NZ_LIRO01000141.1:0-1672 GCF_002742025.1 Limnothrix sp. PR1529 | reverse complement strand
TCCTAATTGAATGTACTATAAACCGGGCAAATTCAATCGAGCAAAACCCGACCCAAATCCTCTCAGGAAGACCGATCAAGAAGACTGAATCAGGGTTTGTAATCGATCGGCCGCCGGTTGGTCTCCCAAGGCCAAGTAAAGATCTCGGGCCTGTTTCAGATGCTCGATCGCCTCAGCAGAACGGTGTTGAGATCGACGTAGACGGGCAAGCACCAGGTGTGGCTCCGGGTCGTGAGGATTATGGGCGATCGCCTGCTCCAGTTCCTTCGTTGCCTCGTCCCACTGTTCCTGTTGGATCAGCACCCCAGCCCAGGCCACCCGATAGGCCGCCTGATCCGGGTCAAGCCCCCTTGCTTGCCAAGTCTGTTCAATTGCCTTAGCCGCTTCGCCACGGCCTTGATAGGCGTAAAGATCTCTCGCCGCGATCGCTGCTTGCAGGGCCTGGGCCTGTGCGCCGTGGGCCTCCAGGGCCTTCGCCAGAGCCAAATGGGCATCGGGATCGCTGGGATGTTGCCGAATCGCCGCCTCCAGCAGGGGAGCCGCTTCCGCCGGTTGGTCATTGTCCAGCAGCGCAATGCCCGCCATCAGAGGCGATTCCGTCAAAGATGAAGCATTAAACGCGCTGCTGCCGCCGGTTTGAACCGTTTCCGCGATCGCCCGTACCTGCTCCAACTTGCCCAGGGCCCAACTCGCAGTCTGTTGCACCTGTTGATCCGGGTCGCGGGCCGCCATGCCCATCATTTGGCTGAGGCGAGTCACTTGTTCATAAACCTGCGTTAAATCCCGAATCGCATTGGTGCGCACTTCCGGATTCGGATCCCGCAGGGCCAGGGCCATCGCCTCCAGGGTGGGTTCCAACACCCGCGACCCGATCGAGGTTAAAGCCGCGATCGACAGGCTTCGTTGCTTGGAATCCCCATTCAGCAACACATCCATCAGGGGACGCAGGGCCCGAGAGTCGCCCCGTTGTCCCAATTCCCAAATGGCCTTGCGGCGATCGGCCGCGTTGTCGCTGCGGAGATTTTGAATCGCCCGCTCAATCAGGCTCGGTTGCACCACCCGAGTAGGCGCAAGGGCCGTTGGACTGGGCAAGGGAGCCGTCGGGTTGGGTGCGGCATTGGGTGCGGCTTTCGGCGCAGCCGCATTAGCCGCCGGATTGGGCAAGGGCGCAGGCGTGGCCGGTTCAGGCGCTTTGGATTCCGCAGGAGCCGGAGCCGCCGCCTCTGAAGGGTCGGCAGAGAGTTCGGAATCGGCTGCCGGGGTTGGTTTTTGCCAGGGAAACAACCGGCGACGGGGTTTTGACTCTGGCTTGGATTCCGACTTGGATTCTGGCTTGGAGTCGATCGGGGCGGCCGTTTCCAACGCCATCGCGTTTTGACCATTGTGGGCTGCCGCACTGTGGGCATCGAGGGTGGGGCCCACATCCCGGGGCCGGGTCGATCGCGCCGCCGGAGCCAACGGAGCACCCCAAGGGTCGATCGCCTCCAAACCCTCTATGGCATCTGGATCCGCCAAAGGATCAAAATCCGCCTCCAGCTCCGCATCCGCTTCATCCCAACCAAAATGCTCATTATTCCGAACTTGGCGAACAAACCAAACCAAGCCCCCCAACAAACCAAGCCCCCCAATCCCCGCCCCCCCCAACAACACAACTCGCCGTTGGAATGCCCGT
>NZ_LIRO01000050.1:0-26659 GCF_002742025.1 Limnothrix sp. PR1529 | reverse complement strand
ACCCCAAACAGCACCCCGGCCCCCAAGGTCAACAGCGATCCGGGAACCAGCGCCACCGTGGCAACCACATACACAACCATGAAAGCGACACCGCTCCAGGGCCCCAGATGCATAATTTCCGATAAAACCCACTCCAAGAACGCCTGCACGCTAACCAGCCTCCCTCAGCCCCAAATCGGTGAATTGCAAGGAATCCCTCGTTTTAGCACCCCAATCCTCTCCCTCTATAGAAATTTGCAAGAAATCCGCATCTATAAATCTGCTTCTGCCAACTATCAAGTCATCAAAAATTTTTGGAAAATCTTACTTGAAATTTAGCTTGATCTTTGCCCGATTGCTACTCGATAAATCCTGAATCTATAATCCCTTTACTCGTTCTCTTCTTCTTAGACAGTTAAAAGACCTGAATCGAAATTTTTCCCGATGAAGACCCCGACAATAGTAGTAAAATGGTTCAATATTATCTATTGCCACAGAATTGATTCCCACAAAATCACTGGAGCAAAAGCTGCAACTAAAACGGTAACCAAATCCCACCAACCTTGAATTTGACTTTAGAATCTTTTCAGAATCACTTCGTGAATGTCCTATGGATCAGCCGTCCCAAACTCCAATTCCGCTGCCTTCACACATTCACTACGAACTACTTCTTCAGTTGCTGGAACGAGAAACCAGTGGCACTCTCAAACGAGGCACGGAGGAACACCGACAGCTCCAAGAATTGGTGGCCACCCTCCGCCGGGCACTCGCCGTTCAAAAACAGTTGGAAGCCAGTTGCCAAAACAAACAGCTCCCGATCGAATATCACTGGTCGTTGAATCTGCCAGCCGTTGGCCCTCTGAGCAACGCTGCCAAAGGCGAAGAATAATCCAGGATCAATGATCAATCAGGAGCGATTGATCGATCGATTGATTGGCCAACCATCATCAATCAATTTCACCGATCAATGCTTGATCGACTTTTCATTTCGTATTGATCAATTTTTCATGATTGGCAGTTTGACTATAACCACCAAATTAGTGATTTTGGTTTAATATTGAAATAAATTCAAATGATTCAAGCAATTTCGATAACCTTTGAATAATTTCAAATTAAACTCACTATCGACTCTTTTTCTCCATTTGAATATTTTCTGAAAAAACGGCCACAGTTAATCAATAAAGTAATTTAGTTGCCAGCTTTAGCTGATTAAAAATTGGCAAACCCAAAGCTGATTTGATCAGAAAATTAAAGATCAAAGGCTAATAGGCTAATTTAACGAATTTAAATTAACCAAAATAGATCAACATAGATTAATCAAGATCACAAGATCGATTGATCACCAAAATCGCTGGCTTTTGCTCAATTTTTTGCCAGTTTAATTGGTCTTTCGTACCGTGCTCAGTTCCCAATCTTCCCAAGCAGGATGCCAAAGGCCCCAGGCGATCGCCCAAAGTGCTTGGGATAGCTCGTTTTGTGACCCATGGCGATCGCTAATTCTTAAGGATTGACCCAAGCCAGCCCGATCGAATCGACCCCATTTCAGAGAGGCTTGTGCCAGTTAGCGGCAGACTGATTTTGGTTTTGCCTATATTTTTCTCTGAATGCTAATTGCAAAAGATTCTCGTTTCTGTCGATTCCGAAACCTGTAAAAACCCCTCCCAATTAAAGATCCAGCCCATCAACGACTCAAGACAAATCTGCCGAATCAGGCGATCGCTTACAGTTTCCAATTTGCAACAAACTGAAATAATTAGCAGGATTATTTTTATCGAATTGTGTCAGATCCTAGAATTGCAGATCAGCGCCAATCGGCGATCTGGTAAAAGTGCCTAGAGAGCAAGCGTTTTCGAGTTTCCATCCTCATCCAACCCAGCCGCAGGAGAGAGTACCGGATGTTCACCTACGTCAAGCCCGCCGTGCGCCACGTCCAACCCGAAGATCTTCGGGGGCGGTCTTTAGTCAAGGTGGTCTACGTCGTTCTGGAAGCGCAGTACCAGAGCGCCTTGACGGCAGCAGTCAAGTCGATTAATGCCAACAATCCGAATGTGGCCGTGGAAATCAGCGGCTATTTGATTGAAGAGCTGCGTAGCCCCGAAAATTACGAAGCCTTTTGTGATGATGTGGCCAGAGCCAATATCTTCATTGCTTCATTGATCTTTATTGAAGACCTGGCCGAAAAGGTGGTGGCCGCCGTGCAGCCCCACCGCGATCGCCTCGATGCGGCCGTGGTTTTCCCGTCCATGCCCCCCGTGATGCGGCTGAACAAGCTGGGCACCTTCTCGATGGCGCAATTGGGCCAATCCAAGAGCGTGATCGGTGAGTTCATGAAGAAGCGCAAACAGCAAAACGGCAGCGGCTTTGAAGACGCGATGCTGAAGCTGCTGCGGACGCTGCCCAACGTGCTGAAATTCCTGCCCGTGGAAAAGGCCCAGGATGCCCGCAGCTTCATGCTCAGTTTCCAATATTGGCTGGGTGGCTCGCCGGAGAACCTGGAAAACTTCCTGCTGATGCTGGCCGATAAATATGTCTTTAAAACGGACAAATCGGGCCGCGATCAGTCACGCGAAAAGATTGATTTGGATTATGCCGAGCCGGTCACCTATCCCGACATGGGGATTTGGCACCCGCTAGCTCCCAAGATGTTTGAGGATACCAACGAGTATTTGGCTTGGTATCGCAGCTCGTCAGTCGTGCCCGATGCGGTGCGTGATCCCGATGCGCCCTGTGTGGGTTTGGTGTTGCAGCGGACGCACTTGGTGACGGGTGATGACGCGCACTATGTGGGCATGGTGCAAGAGTTTGAAGCCCAGGGCGCGAAGGTGATCCCGGTGTTTGCGGGGGGCTTGGACTTCTCAAAGCCGGTGGATGAATATTTCTATCTACCCAGCAAGAACGGCGGCGAACCGACCACGATCGTTGATGCGGTGGTGTCACTGACGGGGTTTGCTCTGGTGGGCGGCCCAGCTCGCCAAGATCACCCGAAGGCGATCGAATCCCTGAAGCGCCTCAACCGTCCCTACATGGTGGCGCTACCGTTGGTGTTCCAAACCACCGAAGAGTGGGAAGAAAGCGAGCTGGGCTTGCACCCGATCCAGGTGGCGTTGCAAATTGCCATTCCTGAGTTGGATGGGGCGATCGAGCCGATCATCGTCTCCGGTCGCGACGGCAACACCGGCAAGGCGATCGCCCTGCAAGACCGGATCCAGGCGATCGCCGAGCGCGCCCTCAAGTGGGCCAACCTGCGCCGCAAACCGAAGCTACACAAGAAGGTGGCGATCACCGTCTTCAGCTTCCCGCCGGACAAGGGCAACGTGGGTACGGCGGCCTATTTGGACGTGTTTGGCTCAATCCACGAGGTGCTGCAAGGGCTGAAGCGCGAAGGCTACGACGTGCAAGACGTGCCCGAGTCGCCCAAGGAACTGATGGAAGCCGTCCTGAAGGATGCCCAGGCCCAATACGCCAGCCCCGAGCTGAACGTGGCCTACCGCATGAGCGTGCCGGAATACGAAAAGCTCACCCCCTATTCCAAGAAGCTGGAAGAAAACTGGGGCAAGCCGCCGGGGAACCTGAACAGCGACGGTCAAAACCTGCTGGTGTTCGGGAAGCATTTCGGCAACGTGTTCATCGGTGTGCAGCCCACCTTCGGCTACGAAGGCGACCCGATGTTGCTGCTGTTCTCGCGATCGGCTAGCCCCCACCACGGGTTCGCTGCCTACTACACCTACTTGGAAAAGGTCTGGGGCGCGGATGCAGTGCTGCACTTCGGAACTCACGGTTCGCTGGAATTCATGCCCGGTAAGCAAATCGGCATGTCCAACGACTGCTATCCTGACAGCCTGATCGGTTCAATCCCCAACCTCTACTACTACGCGGCCAACAACCCCAGCGAAGCAACGATCGCCAAGCGCCGGGGCTACGCGGAAACGATTTCCTACCTAACTCCGCCCGCTGAAAATGCCGGTCTCTATAAGGGTCTGAAGGAACTGAGCGATTTGATCGGCTCCTACCAAACCCTGAAGGACACGGGCCGCGGCCCCTCGATCGTCGATGCGATTATCGAGCAAGCCCGCGCCGTCAACCTAGATAAGGATGTGGAACTGCCGGAAACGGCTGGGAAAGATCTGAGTTCCGAGCAACGGGATACGGTGGTTGGCTCCGTCTACCGCAAGCTGATGGAAATCGAATCGCGCCTGCTGCCCTGCGGTTTGCACGTGATCGGTAAGCCCCCCACGGCCGAAGAAGCGGTGGCCACCCTGGTCAACATTGCCGCCCTCGATCGCCCCGAAGACGGGATCATCGCCCTGCCCCGGATCATCGCCAACAGCATCTATCGCGACATCGAAGAGATCTATCGCAACAGCGATAAGGGCGTGTTGGCCGATGTGGAGCTGTTGCAACAAATCACCCTGGCCACCCGCACGGCGGTCAAGGCCATGGTTGATGCCCAAATCGACACCGATGGTCGCCTCTCGAAACTGGCGAAGTTCAACTTCTTCGGCTTCGGAACTCAGAAGCAGCCCTGGGTTGAAGCCCTGGGTGAGGCTGGGTTTAACAACGTCGATCGCGACTCCCTGAAACCGCTGTTCGAGTACCTGGAATTCTGCCTCCAGCAAATCGTGGCCGACAACGAGATGGCCTCCCTGCTGCGGGCCCTCGAAGGCGAATACATCCTGCCTGGCCCCGGCGGCGACCCGGTGCGGAACCCGGAAGTGCTGCCCACGGGCAAGAACATGCACGCCCTCGATCCCCAGTCGATTCCGACCACGGCGGCGGTACAGTCGGCCAAGGTGGTGGTCGATCGCTTGCTCGATCGCCAACGCCAGGACAACGGCGGTGCATACCCCGAAACGATCGCCTGCGTCCTCTGGGGAACCGACAACATCAAGACCTACGGCGAATCCCTGGCGCAGATCCTCTGGCTGGTGGGCGTGAAGCCCGTGCCCGATGCCCTGGGTCGCGTTAACAAGCTGGAACTGGTCTCCCTTGAGGAACTGGGTCGCCCCCGGATCGACACGGTGATCACCTGCTCCGGCGTGTTCCGGGATCTGTTTGTGAACCAAATGGCCCTGCTCGATCGCGCCGTCAAGATGGCCGCCGAAGCCGACGAGCCGTTGGAAATGAACTTCGTCCGCAAGCACGCCATGGCCCAAGCGGAAGAACTCGGCATCAACCTGCGCCAAGCCGCCACCCGCGTGTTCACCAACTCCTCCGGCTCCTACTCCACCAACGTTGGTCTGGCCGTGGAAAACGGCACCTGGGAACAGGAAAAAGACCTGCAAGACATGTACCTGTCGCGCAAGTCCTTCGCCTTCTCCGCCGACAACCCCGGCGAAATGGAGCAGTCCCGCGAGTTGCTGGAACGCGCCCTGAAGACCGTAGACGTGACCTTCCAAAACCTGGATTCGTCGGAAATCTCCATGACCGACGTGTCGCACTACTACGACTCCGACCCAACCAAGGTGGTGGCCAGCCTGCGCGGTGACGGCAAAAAGCCCGCCGCCTACATGGCCGACACCAGCACCGCCAACGCCCAGGTGCGCACCCTGTCGGAAACCGTCCGCCTGGATGCCCGCACCAAGATGTTGAATCCCAAGTGGTACGAAGGGATGCTGTCCCACGGCTACGAAGGGGTACGCGAGCTGGCCAAGCGCCTGAACAACACCCTGGGCTGGAGCGCCACGGCGGACGCGGTGGATAACTGGGTCTACGAGGATACAAACGACACCTTCATCGCTGACCCCGAAATGTGCAAACGGCTGATGGATCTGAATCCTCACTCCTTCCGCCGGATGCTCGGCACATTGCTGGAAGCCAACGGCCGCGGCTACTGGGATACGAGCGATGAAAACCTCGATCGCCTGCGGGATCTCTACCAAGAGGTGGAAGACCGCATCGAAGGCATTGAATAACGTCTTCGGCTGGCATACCCAGCGCTGATTGCTAGCATGGAGATAGGTCTTCTGTCTCCATGCTTTTGTTTGTGGAAGGATATGGTTTGAAATGTATATAAAACGTCTAGCGCTAGAAAATTATCGAGGCTTTCAAAACCTCAACATCGACTTTCCAAAAGAAAATCGCAATCTAAATGTTTTTGTCGGAATAAATGGTGCTGGCAAATCTTCTATCCTTGATGCTCTATCTGTAGCGCTGCAAGGTTTTGTTTATAGTCTTTACTCGCTACAAGACGAAAATGTTGAGTGGTCTCTTCGTGACTTAGACCAATTTGATGTTCATCCTGATGATATTCAGATTGATTCTGACCATTTCTTTGTAGCGGCTGACTGGGGAGATGACTACAAAACAATTGCATGGTCAATTTCCTATCAACAATACCTCCGACAGCTATCACTCTTTGACTTGGCGGATGTAGATAAACAAGCCAATGCCGATTTTCTTTTGTCAATTCATGCTCAAGAGTTATCTGATTACTTTAAGTCAGTTGGTGTTCAATCTGAAAAATTTAATTCCTCAAAATTGATTGATACTCAATTTTTGCCAATAATAGCATACTATCGAACTAGGAGAATAGAAGTTTATTCGTCTTATAATCAACGAGTTCAATCACCGATCTATAGCTTGCAGTCTCCTTATGGCGACTATCCCAACTCATTTAGCATTTCATCTCAATATATTGCTTCTCTTTCTGAATGGTTTACGAGTGAGGAAGATATCGAAAATGCTAAACGGTTAACATCAAATATTGAATATCGACGACCTAACTTACAAGTTGTCAGGTCTGCACTAGAAACATTTGCCGAACAGATGGATTGTAGTTTTCTTCAAAAAGTTCAAGCTGCACGATTGCAGAAAAATCTTTGGAACCCTAGAACCTTACTAACAGTTCAAAAAGAGTCAATCAGATTGAAAATCAATCAACTCTCTGATGGAGAAAGAGTGCTGTTGGCGCTGGTGCTTGACATTGCTCGTCGTATGGCTGTTTTCAATCCTTTTACTAATACGCCTGAGGAAGCCTTGCAGGGAAAAGGAATTATATTAATCGATGAAATCGATTTACATTTGCATCCTACCTGGCAACGTATGATCTTACCTGCTTTGACAACTACTTTCCCTAATTGCCAGTTCATTGTGACAACACATTCGCCTCAGGTCATTAGTTCAGTACCTAGCGAATCAATCTTTGTCCTAGATGGTGGCTCAGTGATCTACAATCCTGGCTATACCCACGGTAGAGATGCCAATTCAATTCTTCGAGAATTAATGGATGTCTCTGATCGGATGCCTAAAATTCAGGAAAAAATTGATGAATGCTTTCGCCTTGTTGATGATGAAAATCTAGAGGAAGCCAAGATAAAGCTGAAAGCGCTCAACGAAATTTTGGGTAACAATGATCCAGATATCATCCATCTTAAAACCATGATTGATTTTCTTGAGGAAAATCCTTCTTACCCTGAGCTAACGAGCTGATCGCAAAGATTTATGAAATATATCTCAAAAGCCAAAAAAGAGCCTACTTACTGGCAGGAATACTGTGCAAAGGTTCAAGCTTCTGGCATGTCTGCAAAAGAAGGCTATGAAGCCAGTGATGTGCCTAAAGCTAGACTCTTAGAAGACTTGGTAAAAGAGCAGGGAGCAATCTGTTGCTACTGTATGCGTAGAATTCAGAAAAATTCGAGCGCACCACCACATATCGAACATTATTTACCACAGTCCCTGTACCCTGCTCTGGCTCTTGATTACAAAAACTTATTAGCTGTTTGCCAGGGGAGGTCAGCGGATGGAAAAAATATCTCCTATCACTGCGATCATGAAAATGCTAAATCTAATCAAGAATTAAATTGTCTCGATCCACGCGATCAGAGGTGTGAATCTGCTATCAGATACCGTCCCAATGGAAAAGTAGACGGTCAAAATAACCTTGATGTAGAGGAAGATATTCAGACACTGAATCTGAATTCACCTGTTTTGGTCAACGGGAGACGTGACAGCCTCAAGGAAATAGAGGAAATGATTCAGAAAGCTTTTAAAACAAAAACTGTTACCAAAGCATTTATCCAAAAGCAAATAGAACGATATAGTAGCCGTGACTCGGATGGATGCTTTAAGGAGTATTGCCAAGCCATAGTTTATGTTTTGAAGAAACGCTATTTACCAAAAGCTCAGTGATCTACGAGAGCCGGAACACCAGACGGGAACCCTACCATGCGAGAAAATCGTTGGCTTTTGAAGTCGATCGGGCTGGCGGAATGGCGACCTAAGGATGAGCGATATCGCTTTGCTGACCTTTACGTTTATGGGTTTAATATGAACAAAAAAGGGATGCGATAAGGCATTTTGTTGATGTAGCTGGTTACGGGCTGGCCGAGATAGTACGGAACTAGGGATCAGGAAGAGCATTGAAGAAACTACAAGCCGATCGCCCTGTTTAAGAATATCGATTTCATTGTTGATCTTAGTGTGGAAGTAATGCATCGCATCGCTTCCACACCAAAGTTTGCACCTATCAAAACCAATGAGTCAACAACTGGGCACTGTTAGAAATGACTTGCCAAAGTCCGATGAAAGCTAAGATTTTGGTGATGTAGGCTAGCCAGTCAGTTTTAGCTGTTGACCTAGCAGCAGCATGGCGCTGTTTCATGGTTGATGCTCCTGGTTACCATTTTTTGTAGGGCAGGAATTTTCCATTCATGGTGATTTTTACGCGATCGCCCTTGGGATCTTCTTCTTTTTCAATGTCCAAGGTGAAGTCGATCGCGCTCATGATCCCATCACCAAACTTCTCATGAATCACAGCTTTCATCGGCATTCCATAGACCTGCATGATTTCGTAGAACCGATAGATCAGCGGATCGGTAGGAACCACGGGCCCCAGCCCTTTCACCGAAGATTCTGTCAGTTCTGGCACTAAATCTTCGCTGAGTCCCAGAGCGTTGAGCAGCTTGCTAGCTTCATCAGCAGAGGCAGACGCTTGGCGATAGATCACTGCCGCAATCCACACTTCATCCCGACCGATCGCCTGTTCTAACTCCGTGAATGTCACCCCCTTTGCCTTTTTAGCTGTCAATAGGGTTGCGGTGATTGCGGGAATTTCAGTGGTAGACATATTTTTTCCTTTCTTTTCCTTTCAATGTTTGGGTTGCGTTGCTGATTTTGACGGGGTTGATTCTGTCTGCGGCCAACGGTGGTTATTTCCGCACCCGAGACTCTTCTACAGCCCGAGTTTCATAGGACAAATGCTGCTCCATTGCCGCTTTGAGTTCGTGATAGCCCGGATATTGATCCAGTTCTTCCCGACGGCGCGGCCGAGGAAACGGCACATCCAGCACCTGAGCAATACCCGCAGCCGGGCCCCGTGTCATCATCACAATCTTGTCAGACAACAGCAGCGCTTCTTCAATGCTGTGGGTAATCAAGATCACGGTCTTGCGTTCTTGCTCCCAAATTCGCTCAATTTCGTCTTGGAGAAAACCGCGTGTGAGCGCATCCAAAGCGCCAAAGGGTTCATCCATCAACAAAATTTGTGGATTAATTGCCAGCGCCCTAGCAATGCCCACCCGTTGCTTCATTCCCCCTGAAAGTTCATGGGGGTGTTTAGCCTCGGCTCCCCGTAGCCCCACCAAACCGATGTAGTCTTGGACGATCGATTTCCGTTGGGCAATTCCCATGGTCGGGTAGACTGTTTCCACCGCAAAATCGATGTTTTCAGCAACCGTCATCCAGGGCATCAGGGCATAGTTTTGAAATACAACGCCGCGATCGGGCCCAGGTGCAGAAACCGGCTGACCATTGATGCTGACTTGTCCCGTGGTGGGCTGAGATAATCCCGCAATAATGTTCAGCAACGTGGACTTGCCACAACCCGATGGCCCAATGATCGAAACGAAGGTGTTAGGCTCCACTTCCAGATCAATGTCCGCGATCGCCACAAAAGATTTTGAGGTGCGCCGCAGTAGTTTATCCATCGTGCCCGTGCGTCCCGGGAATACTTTGGAAATGCCACGCAGTGTCAGATGCGCCACTGGGGGTTCAAGGGAGGGGAGCGCCATTTTAGATGCAGAAGATTGCATAGGTTAAGACCTTTGGCCAAAGGAAACTCGATGTTGTAACACACCAAAGAGGTAGTCCATCAGCAGCCCTACCAGCCCAACAATCAAGATGGCAGTAATGATGCTGGTGATCTTCAAGTTATTCCACTCATTCCAAACGAAATAGCCAATTCCACCGCTTAGCAAAATCTCCGCCGCCACAATCACCAACCAAGCAATTCCTAGGCTAATTCGTAGGCCGGACACAATGTTGGGAGCAGCGGCCGGCAAAATTACCTTGGTAATGATTCGCCAGCGGGAAGCGCCTAAGGTGTGGGCCACGTTCAGATAGGCTGGATCCACATTGCTGACCCCGAACTTGGTGTTAATTAGGGTGGGCCAAATGCTGGTGATTGCGATGACAAACAGGGCTGTTCTTTCCGAATCTCGCATGAGCGCCAAGCCCAATGGCAGCCAGGCGAGCGGAGAAACAGGACGCAGAATTTGGATGAAGGGATCAACGGCTTTGGAAACCACGGGCGATAGACCAATCAAAATTCCCAGGGGAATGGCGATCGCCGTGCCAATCAAAAAACCGCTCAAAACTCGGCGCAAACTGGTCAATAACAAGAGACCAATGCCCTGATCATTAGGCCCATTATCAAAAAACGGGTTTGAGATCCAAAACCAAAGATCGGCGATCGTTTGGCTAGCAGAGGGCATGATGGGCAAGAAGAGTTTGGAATTTGCGCCCAACTCCCACAGACCCAAAAACACTAGCAGAATTCCCACAAACAACAAGAAGGCTTGTTGGTCGGTATTCAGCCGAAATGGCTTAACCTTTGATGGAGCAGAGCGGAGTACTTCATTGGTCACGATGGTAAACCTCGCTAGACTTTAAACCGCTTGATTTGCTCATCAACATAAGCGGCGGGGTCTTTGGGATCGAAGGTGTCGTACTTCAGCTTTTCAGACCGCTCGGCAGTGCTGGGCGGCGTTTGACCCAGTTCTTTTTGCAGTTCCGCTGCCAAATCCGTCAAGAAGATATCTTGGGCCATCTTGTCGTAATCTGCTTTGTCTTTGGGCATCAGATCCCAGCGGACTAATTGTGCTGCAATCCACTTGGAAAAACTCTTCCAAGGATAGGGATCAAAGCCAATGCGATCGGGCACATCCTGCGTATTGCCCAGCCCATCTTCAAATTTGCCCGTTAGCACAGCTTCCACCACAGGCAAGGGTTGATTGAGATACTTACGCTCAATCAAAGCCTTAGCGATTTCAGGACGATTAGCTGGCGTATTTGCATAGGCAGCCGCATCAATAATCGACTTGTTCACGGCCCGGAAGGTGTTGGGATTTGCATCAATCCACGATTGACTAGCGGCAAAAGCACAGCAGGGGTGTCCATCCCACAGATCTTTCGTCAGCATGTGAATGAACCCAACCTGTTCAAAAACAGCCCGTTGATTGAAGGGATCAGGCATCAACATGGCATCAATTTCACCTGCTGCCATTTTGGCAACGCTGTCCGGCGGTGGCACGGGTGAAATTTGCACATCCTTATCTGGATTCAGTCCCCCAGCCGCTAGGTAATAGCGAATCAGCATATTGTGCATCGAGAAGGGGAAGGGCACACCAATTTTGAAGCCCTTGAAGTCTTTGGCTTCCTTCACCTTGCCTTTATGCTTGGCAGCAACGGTAATTGCCTGACCATTGATGTTTTCAATGCTGGCCAGCTTGATAGGAAATGCTGCTGAACCTAAGCCGAGGGTGATCGCGATCGGCATGGGAGAAAGCATGTGATAAGCATCGAGTTCACCCGCGATCGCGGAGTCCCGAACAGCAGCCCAGTTGGGCATCTTTTTCACTTGCACATTCAAGCCATATTTGCTGTAGAAACCCAGCGGCTCCGACATCACGATCGGGGTGGCGCAGGTAATCGGAATGAACCCGATCGTTAAATCCTTTTTCTCCAAATTCGTTGGAGCATCCGCCGCAGGGGACTGATCTGTTGTGGGGGCTTGACCCTGTTGTGGGCCGCAGCTAGCAGCGGCGATTAATGCTCCAGCCACCACCACCCGTTTTAGGAATTCTCGTCGGCTAAATTCACTATTGTGAATGGTGTTGCTAAAAAATTCCGTGGAGTGAACACCGAATGCGGCTGCAAATACCTGATCAAGCCCGCCTGCTTCCTTAATCAGCGCCTGACAAAAGCGTTCTCGCTCTGGGTTGCCGCCCATCTGTCGTAGCAGCAGCGCTTCTTTCATCTCCACTTCAGTCAGTGTCCTGGCCAGCTCTAGGGTTTCAGGCTTGTACAAACCCATCCGAATGAGATCATTAACGAGTTCTGCCGGATCGTGGGGCATTCCTTCGGCCGCTTGCCAGTGATCCTGAGGAAAATGAGTTCCTCCGCAGGGACAACGACTGAGTTCGACTTGAGCCTGAGAGCGAATATCCACTGATGACATGAGCTGCTCCAATTGGTATTGCGCAGGACAACATTCGGGTCTGTTGCCTTGCACAATACCAAGGAATAATGGGCGATCGCATTAGAATTTTTTTGGCAAGAGTAGGATTTTTTTTCGCTCTTCAAAGAACAACCTAGAACTTTGTGGGAAGTTTAGAAAATTCTCATTTGGAAAATAATGCGCTAGAAGTCCCTAATTTCGGAAAAATCAAGCAAAAAGCGTCAATTTTTCTGAAATTTTGGAATCACACCTGCGCTTTATGCAGAGATAGTTCTATACACAAATAATTGATCTATTTTGTTGTATTCAATACCATTCCTATGCGAATCGTAGTCGCACAGAGTTTCGCCAGGACTGGGGCGGATCGCCATAGAGCTGCCGAAATTGGCGAGTGAAGTAAGCCACGTCTGCATAGCCCACTCCCGCTGCAATTTGGCGCACGGGTTGATCGGTTTCACAAAGTAACATTCGTGCCTGGGACATACGGCGTTCCGTAATCCAACGCTTGATGCTGTAGCCCGTTAGCTCTTGGGTCAAATTCGTTAAATAGGCGGGAGAATAGCCGACCGCCTTGGCCACATCATTTAACCCGATCGGGCGGTGATAGTTGGCTTCGATGAATGCAAATACTTGCGATAAACGAGAACAGTCAGGAAAAATTCCGTTTTCGGATTGACCGTTTATTTTGCTTTCTGCTGGGGATGCATGAAAACTCGCTGCCAATTGGGCTTTTCGTTCTAGGCGAGTAGTGATCGCCGCCAACAATTGCTCAACGCTACAGGGCTTGGTTAAATAATCATCTGCGCCCAATTCCATCCCCTGGCGCAAATCTGCCATGGTTGCTTTGGCAGTGAGGAAAATAAATGGAATTGCAGCGGTGGCCGGATGGCGACGAATGGCCGATAGAACGCTGTAACCATCAAGATCGGGCATCATAACGTCGCAGATAATCAAATCTGGCAGATGCATTTGGGCTAACTTGATCCCGATCGAACCGTTCTCAGCCTCGATCGCGCAAAACCCCTCAAACGTCAGACATCCCATAAAGATGCTGCGGGTTTGCGCTTCGTCTTCAATCACCAAAACTTTCGTCATGAACTGCCTGATTTACAGTAATGACCTGGGTGGTGTACCATGCCGGCCAAGTTTCAGGCGTATTCTCCAAATCGTGTAGTGTAAGAGGATACACATCCTCATCAGTCGCAAAATTTGTCAGGGATTCTGGACATCATGCGGCAATATTATTGGTCACAGCCTGTTTCAAAGCCGACCACGACACCGGCTGAGGCGCATATCTCCGCCTTACGAGCATCGCCGGAAACTGACCTAGAAACCCTGCGTCGCCAGCATGAGTTAATCCTGAATGCGGTGGGCGAGGGGGTCTATGGGCTGGATTTAGCAGGTCGAGTAACCTTTGTGAATCCAGCGGCGGCCAGCATGATTGGTTGGGAAATTCAGGACTTAATTGGTCAGTCCATGCATTCGGTTTTGCATCATTCCAAACCCGACGGCCAACCCTATCCCATCCATGACTGCCCAATTTATCAAGCTTTTCAAGACGGACGAATTCATCGTGCCAATACGGAAGTTTTTTGGCGCAAGGATGGATCGAGTTTTCCCGTTGAATATATCAGCACGCCCATGCAAGATCAGCAGGGAAATGTGATTGGAACGGTGGTTACCTTCCAAGATATTACCCAACGCAAATGGGCAGAGACTTTGTTGCAGCGAACCAATGAGGAGCTTGAGTTAAAAGTGCGCGATCGCACGGCTCAACTTCATCGTGCCAATCAAGAACTCCAGGAGCTAAGCGATCTCAAATCTCGCTTTGTTTCGATGGTTTGTCATGAATTTCGCAATCCACTGAATAATATTTTGCTGTCAGCATCATCGCTTGACCGTTATGATGCACAGCTTTCCCACGAGCAGCGCCAAAATTATCTTCAGGGAGTCAAGAACGATGTAGAACGCATGACTCAAATGATTGATGACATTCTAGTGATCGGTAAAACTGAGGCCCATAAGCTCATGGTTCAACCTCAGCCGATCGAGCTAGTGCAGTTTTGCCATGGCTTGGTAGCAGAAATGCAAGCAATATCTGATCAACAATCACTATCGATGTTGAGTCGGCATCGTCATGTGATGGCCAACTTAGACGAAAAACTATTGCGATCAATTCTGACCAATATTCTCTCTAATTCAATTCGATATTCCCATCACCGTCAAAGCCCAATTTGTTTGCGACTGTCAAAGCGTAGCGGCCAGGTGACGTTCCAAATTTGCGATCAAGGCATCGGCATTCCCCGCGAAGATTTACCCCACCTATTTGAACCTTTTCGTCGAGGTAAAAACGTCAGTAATATTCCTGGAACTGGCTTGGGTTTGAATATTGTCAAGCGCTTTGTAGACTTGCAGCATGGAACAATCAAAGTAGACAGTAAGCTCAATGTAGGGACAACTTTTAAAATTACGTTACCGCTTGGTTGGAGCGAAACATAGAAATAAGGCATCAATTGCGAGATGAAGCGAGCGATCGCAGCGAAATCGCCCAAACAAGTATTTCTAATTTGCATGGGGCTGGCTGATCAGTTGCAGAGATTCAGAGGATTGGTTGCATAGGGATCAGGCGATCGCGCTAGAATCGGCTCCACTGTGCTATTTCAAGGGCCGATGGGCAACACCACCGACTCCTGCATGTCCCAATACGATATTCCGGCGCTGATTGCTGGCTATTCGCGCGGCTATTTTTTAATGGCCGATGAAACGGGTAACGATTTGGGCTGGTATTGCAGCCGGGAACGGACACTGATTCCGCTGGACGATCGCTTCCGATATCCCAAGTCCCTGCGGCGAGTGCTGAATCAAAATCGGTTTACGGTGGCGATCGATCGAGCATTTCGGGATGTGGTGGAAGGCTGTGCCGATCGGGACACCACTTGGATCTCGGAAGAGCTAAAGGAAATTTATTGGGCGCTCCATTGCGCTGGCTATGCCCACAGTTTTGAAACCTGGCAGGGCGACCACCTGGCCGGCGGCGTTTTGGGAATTGTGATCGGTGGGGCGTTCATTGGCGAATCGATGTTTTATCAAATTCCCGATGGCTCAAAGGTGGCAATGGTCAAGCTGGTTGAGCATCTGCGCCGTCGCGATTTTCTGTTGTTTGATGCCCAAATGATGAATCCACACTTGGAACGATTTGGGGCTTACAACATCCGCGATCGCCACTACGAGGTGCTGTTGCATCGGGCAACCCAGCATCGCTGCTCATTTTGCTAACTGCATTGCTAGCCATTTTGCCAGTGGTTAGCCAAGCGGTTAGCAAAGCAGTTAGCCAGTTTGAAAAAGTCAGGGATCAAAAAGCGATCGACTCCTCTGTTTCAGGAATCGATCGCGCTGTGCCAAACGATTAGTAACGCTGGCAATTGTTCGGAAATTGTTCCGCAAACCACCGTTAATCAGACGGTGGTAATGGGACGCTAATCAACTGGGATCAGTAATCAACTGGGAGTAATTACCTACCGACGGCGGAAGCTGCCAAAGCTCGATCGCATCCGCACGGGCGATCGCCCAAAGCTGCTGCCAAAGCTGCTGCGGGGCCGGGGAGCAGCCACGCGACGGTTAGGGCTACTGCGGAAGGTGCTGCTCCCAAAGCCGGAGCCAGTGGCCTTGGCTCGGTTGTTGGCGGCTGGGCGGTTCAGACCCGTGGCATTGCGAGCCACATTGCCGGTGGCGCGGAACTGCTGGCGGTTACGCTCGGCCACGGGGGCAGCGTTGTAGCGGTTTTGATAGCTGCTGATGGCATCACCGTAGCTGCGACCATAGCCGCCGTAGCCCACCAAGGGGCGACCGGGCAAATAGGCCGGGGGCAGCACGTAATGGGGTGCAAACAAAGCATTCGCCACCACTTGACCCGCGATCGCCCCAGCAAAGGGAGACCAGAAACTAGACTCACGGCGAACAATCACCGTTTGTTGCTCACCCGTTTGGGGATTGGTTTGGACAGCGGTTTCGCTATGGAGATATTCGATTTTGAAGTCTTCGTTGAGGTACAGCACGGGCTGACCGTCTTTCATGGCCAGGTAGGGCTTTTTCCCTTGGGCGATCGCCTCGTCATCCAGCCGGGCCATCTGCAACTCGGAGGTGCGAAAAACCGGCGAAGCACCAGCGGGCGTGTTTAACAGCATCAGGGCATATTCCCCCGTGCCGTCGTCATAGGCAGCCTGCTGAACCGGATAGTCGCCCGTGGGCAGGGATTTGGCAGCACTAGGCGCGGCGGCCACAATGGCGCTGGGCAAGGCTTCCGCTCGCACCACCGTTGGTGAGCCGGTGATCGTGACCCAGGCGATCGCGATCGCCAGTACCAAAGCCAATAATTTTCGGAGCATAGGGCTATCTCAAAACAACAAAATCACGCTTGAGGCCATTGGGCGGCCAAGAAGCTGAGTTCTGTGGGCCAAGCCGGCAATGGGCCAAGTCTGCAATCCGCCAGCAACGAATCGATCGCGCGGTGGCGGCCGAACCAAGAGCCGCAGCCCCAAAACAACAAGCCAAAACAGCAAGCGAGCATTGATTAAAAAAGACCGACCCTGATGTCTCGGATTGTGATTCCGATGGGACGGCATTCCTCCAAAAGACCCCCTAAGCGGGAGTTTCTACAGCGGAATCAGTTCCGGGAAATTTTGCAGGAGCTGATCATTCGTTAGCTCATCTCCCAGACGGGCAGGGGCAAAGTGTACCTGCACAGCCCGCAATTTTTGATTGTAGTGGAGGTTTGCCAGAGCCTTGAGACCCGTTGCTAAGGCTTCAGAATCGGCCAGGTTGGTTTCGAGGCTGGGGACTTCGCCTTCATAGCCCACCGTCAACATCACCAACAGGTTGCTCGTGGCCGGGAGGGTCAGCAGGTCGTCATCCAGTTGGCTGGGCAAATCCAGGTCAGGTTGACTGAGATAGCGGGCCGCCGAGTCGGTGAATAGGTCATTGAACCGATCGCCCGCTTCTCCTTCATCCCAAAACACATCCCCCTCATTGCTGGCGGACTGCCAATAGGTTCGATATTGCAGCAGGCTTTCGCAAAGGTCTGACAGGCCTTGGCCCAAAACGTCCAAGTCCCCTTCCGCTTCGATCGCCTCCCGAGCAATTTGGTTGAGCTTGCCCAGCAAGGGGGCCACTTCTGACCCAGCTAGATGCACAAAAATGCGGGTGACGACGAAGCGGCTTTTGCCCGTCAGTCGATTCCACTGATCACCTAAACTCATGGTTCTGGAACGCTATTGACGCGATGTTGACGCGGTACTGATTCGAGATCAAATCAATCCGGTTTGAATGCAAATTGAATACAAATTGAATGCAACAGGAGTGGCTCAAAATCCAAAAGCGTGCAAGCCTTGGCTTGCCTACCGTCCAGCTTATCCTGTGGAGCGGGGGCGGCTCTGGCGAGATAACCGACCGCTGGCCGGCCTAGCGGAATGGTGGCTGATCGGGTACCGATTGCGTTGCATTCCTGAGGCGTGGTGGGACGAGGGGAGTTCTAGGGAAGCGATCGATCGCGCGATCGGGGCAAATGGGCGGCGTTTGGGCGATGATTCGGCGGTAGTCGGGATTTGGGAATGGTGAAAGGTGTGCGGAGTGGTTGGTATTGGCGAGCGATCGGGCTGGTGGGCTGCCTGGGATGGCTGTGGGGTGGAATCCTGACTCCAGCCGGGGCCGAGCCGGGGCCGGCTGGGCAAGCGCCCCAAACGCCCTTGGACTGGCGTTATCAATATCGCAAAGTGCGCCATCCCCAAGGCTTTTGGGCGATCGAACTGCCGATTGATTGGAATATGCCGCTCCATCGGGATTATCACTCGGTGTTCTATAGCGAGCCGATCGCCCCGTCTCGAGGATGGCAACCCAAACCCCTGCCCCGATCGCTGATTCGGTTGGATTTGGTGCTGCTAGATCAATCCATGGAAGCGGCGGAAACGGATTTAACAACTCGGGCAGAAGCGGCAGGCTTGACCTTAACCGAGCGATCGACTCTGAGCTTGGCCGGGCGATCGGCTGTGCGAATGGTTTTAGATCGAGTGATTTCAGATCGGGTGATTGCAGATCAAGTAATCTCGGATCAGGCAATGCCAAATCCGGTGAGTTCAGAGGCCAAAGACGCAAAGGACACAAAACCAGAAGCGGGCCCAGAGTTCGATCGCACCTGGCTCACCCTGATTCCCGTCACCCCGCGCTTGAGTTTGTTGCTGGTGGGGAGCTATAACCCCCGTGAAAATCCGACGGCGGAGGCGGTGCTAACCAAAATTCACCGTTCGATCGAGCTGTTTTTTGAACAACCCACCGACATACGCACACCGGCCCAGCAGTTACTTCCCCTGGAGTTGCCGCCCTTGGAAAATTCACCCAGCGATCGGGAACCCCAAACCCCCTAGAAATAATCCAATTCAAAACAACTCAACACAATTCAATTCAAAACCATCCCAACTATCAAAACCATCAAAAATGGGGCGATCGAGAAGTTTGATCGCCCCATTAGTTAATTTCTGGTTAATGCATGGGTCGCTGATAACAGGCCCTTGGAACTAGGAACCCACCGTAGCCGGTTCCAGCTTTTCCAACATCAGCTTCGATCGCTTCAACAGGGCTGGCACTGGAATTGGGTAGCGACCATTGAAACAAGCCGTACAGAAATTCTGCGTGGCATCCTGGGTGGCTTCCAGCATCCCTTCTTCGCTCAGGTAAGCCAGCGTATCCACACCAATTTGATCGGCAATTTCCTGCACTGACTTGGTAGCCGCAATCAGTTGCGATTGGTTATCCGTGTCGATGCCATAGAAGCAAGGATGGGTGACCGGCGGCGAAGAAATGCGCATGTGAACTTCCGTGGCTCCCGCATCCCGCAAGGCTTTTACAATCTTGCGGCTGGTGGTTCCCCGGACGATCGAATCATCCACAATAATCACCCGTTTGCCCGCGAGCACATCCCGCAACGGGTTCAGCTTCATCCGAATTCCCGATTCCCGCATGGTTTGGGTCGGTTGAATGAAGGTGCGGCCCACGTAGCGGTTTTTGATCAACCCTTCGGCGTAGGTGATGCCCGAAACCTGGGAATAGCCGATCGCGGCAGGAACACCGGAATCGGGCACAGCAATCACAATGTCCGCATCGATCGGGGTTTCGATCGCCAAACGCCGTCCCAACCGCATTCGATAGCTATAAAGGCTGTCGTTGTGGAACTTGCTGTCTGGGCGAGCGAAATAGATCATCTCAAAAACGCACAGCTTCGGCTCCGGCTGCGTGGCCCAAAAGAAGGAGGCGAGACCATCGTTCGTGATCCAAACCATTTCCCCCGGTTCCACATCCCGCAGATAGTCCGCGCCGATGATGTCTAGGGCACAGGTTTCCGAAGCCAGCACATAGCGCTCGGGCACACCGGGCAGCGTGCCAATCACCAGCGGTCGCACGCCGTTGGTGTCGCGAGTGCCGATCATGCCGTCGGGAGTCCCAATGACCAAACTGAAGGCCCCTTGGCATTGCTGGAAGGCCCGAATGGCCCCTTCCATCCAACCCAAACCGCTGTCCACCTCTTGGCCAATGGCGATCGCGATCGCCTCGGAGTCCGTGGTGGTGGCAAATTCACAGTTGCGGGCGGCCAAAGAATCTCGCAGTTCCGCCGTGTTGACCAAGTTGCCATTGTGGGCCAGGGCCAAAGACCCCAAGCGCGTTTTCACCACGGCCGGTTGTGCATTGACACGACGGCTGGATCCGGTGGTGGAGTAGCGGGTGTGGCCCACGGCCAAATTTCCCGGTAGCTCTTGCAGGATTTTTTCGTTGAAGACTTGCGAAACGAGGCCCATATCCTTGTGGACATGTACCGTTGAGCCATCAAAGGTGGCAATCCCCGCCGATTCTTGCCCCCGGTGCTGGAGTGCAAAGAGGCCAAAATAAGCAAGGGTGGCGATGTTTTCGCCCGGCGCGTAAACCCCAAAAACGCCACAGGCTTCTTCGGGTTTGTCGGGCCGATCGCCCATCAGATCGAACAGGTCTTCAGACTCGGAGGGAAACATTGGGCGACAATGACTCCTAGCAGCAAGAGCGGGTGAATTAGCAAAAAGACGGTCAGAATCGCGATCGAGTGAGGCTGGCGCGGCTGGTTAGCGCAACGTTTCCTGAGCCAGGTGATTCCTGGTGCAGCGATTGGAAGCCAAAAAATCGGCCACTCAGGAAGTTAACAAGCTCTTAACGATCCCGCCTTAACAGTAACAGAAGTTGCGGAATCGATCGGCTGTGGCGATGGCGAATTCAAGGGCAATCATCATTGGGGCAATTTCCATGGCATCCCGATCGCGCCTCCAATGATCCTGCTGGCTCCTGATCGGCTTGCTGGGCAAGCACCAAGCTCGCCCCTGTGGCTGATCAGCGGTTCATCACCTGATTGAACTGCTGATTGATCGTCGTTGATCATTAAGTTGATCGTTATCGATCATCAACCTGACGATCAATGAACGATCAAACGATCAATCGATAACGATCAACAGTGATCCTTGGTGGGCGATCGAGCGGCGCGAGATGACGGGGCAATCTCCCTTAAACCAACCGCTCCATCCGGCGGGCGATCGACTCGCTCCAGCCTTCGGTCATGGTTGCCAGGGCCGCATCGATCGCCGTTGCGCCGTCCGGTGCGTTGATCACCAATCGATCGCCCCCGACGGTTCCCAGCTTGGCCCAATCGGAGCCGAGCTGCTCCGTCAGCCAGATTTCAAACTCGGCCGCGCGATCGCCCGCCACGGACACCACGATCCGCGCCCCACCTTCGCCGAATAGGGCCGCATCCCAGCGATCGGCTCCGGGGTCGATCGTCACCGTTGCGCCCAGGTTGCCGCTAATGCAGGACTCGGCCAGGGTGACGGCTAGGCCACCTTCGGCGCAGTCGTGGGCCGATCGAATCCAGCCCTGGCGAATGCCGTCGCGGCAAGCGGCTTGCACGGCCCGCTCCCGATCGAACTCCACCACGGGCGGCCGACCGGCGATCGTGCCATGGATCGCCGCCAGATAATCCGACGCGCCCAGGGTGACGGGAGCTTGCGCGCCCAGCAGGTAGATCCCATCGCCCGCCCCTTGGAAGCCCTGGCCGGCGATTTGGTGAATGTTCTCGATCGCCCCCACCATGCCCACCACGGGCGTGGGATAGATCGCCTGGGGATTGCCCTCGGAATCCAGGGTTTCGTTGTAGAGCGACACGTTGCCGCCCGTGACCGGCGTGCCCAACTCCCGGCAGGCATCGGCCAGGCCGCGACAAGCATTGGCCAACTGCCAATAGCCCACGGGCTTTTCGGGGCTGCCGAAGTTGAGGTTATCGGTCACGGCTAGCGGTTCCGCGCCCACACAAGACAGGTTGCGGGCCGCTTCTGCCACCACGCCCAAGGCTCCTTGGTAGGGGTCGAGGTACACATGGCGGGCGTTGCAATCCACCGTGGCCGCCACGCCCTTAGTGAAGGGTGTGCCGTTGTCCGTAGCCAGTTGGGGCCGCAGCCGCACCACCGCCGCATCGGCTCCACCGGGCACGATCACCGTGTTGTTCTGCACCTGGTGATCGTATTGGCGATAGACCCAGGATTTCGAGGCGATCGAGGGGGTTTCCAGCAGGCTTTGCAGCACCGCACTCCAGGGGCGATCGGCTAGCCCCGCCACCGAACAAGCGGGCAACGAGTCCGGCGACCAAGCCCAAGCCTGTTGCGCGTAGGCCGGCGCTTCTGCCATCAGTTCCCGGCGATAGATCGGGGTATTGTCCGCCAGGGCCGTCGCCGGAATTTCCGCCGCGATCCCGCCCTGGAACCGAATTCGGACGATCGACTCTTCGATCACTTCCCCGGCCACCACCGCTTGCAGACCCCAGCGGTGGAAGATGTCGATCAGCTCCTGTTCGCGGCCCTTGTGCGCCACAAACAACATCCGTTCCTGGGATTCCGACAGCAGATATTCGTAGGGAACCATCCCCGACTCGCGCACGGGAATCTTGTCGAGATCCAAATCGATGCCTACGCCGCCCTTGGCCGCCATTTCCGCCGTGGAGCAGGTGATGCCCGCCGCGCCCATGTCCTGGGCCGCCGCCACTGCACCGGTTTTGAAGGCTTCCAAACAGGCTTCGATCAGAGATTTTTCGAGGAACGGATCGCCCACCTGCACGGCCGGGCGATCGTCCATCGACTCATCGGTCAACTCCGCGCTGGCAAAGCTGGCCCCGCCCATGCCGTCGCGCCCCGTCGTGGATCCCACGTACAGCACCGGGTTGCCAATCCCATAGGCTCCCGCCTTGACGATTTCCGGCGTTTCCATCAGCCCCAGGGCCATGGCATTCACCAGCGGGTTGCCACTGTAGGCGGGGTCGAAGTAGACCTCACCGCCGACGGTGGGCACGCCCACGCAGTTGCCGTAGTGGGAAATACCAGCCACCACCCCTTCAAACAGGCGACGGTTGCGGGCATCATCCAGGGAGCCAAACCGCAGGGCATTCAAAATGGCGATCGGGCGGGCCCCCATGGTGAAGATGTCCCGCAGGATGCCGCCCACACCGGTCGCCGCCCCCTGGAAGGGTTCCACGGCGGACGGGTGGTTGTGGGATTCGATCTTGAAGGCCAGGTGCAGCCCATCGCCCAGATCCACCACGCCAGCGTTTTCGCCGGGGCCCACGAGGATGCGCGGGCCGCTGGTGGGAAATTGGCTGAGTAGGGGGCGAGAATTCTTGTAGCAGCAGTGTTCCGACCACATCACGCCAAACATCCCCAGTTCAGCTTTGTTGGGGTGGCGGCCCAGTCGATTCACAATATCGACGTATTCATCGGGCTTGATGCCTTCGGCGGTGATCTCAGCGATCGGGAAGGGTGCAGATTCGAGAACGGTTTCGGGGGTTGACACGGCTTTGGTGGCGCGATTCAGAAAGCGCCCTAATTGTACAACCGAGGCGATCAGCGCGCCCGCCCCCGATGAGTAAGCGCTGCAATTGGCTGAGATCTCTTGCTTCCTTAGGTGGCTTGTTAAAGTTTTGGGATATTTCTCTGACAATAATCAGCGAACCAGTTCTGAGTTACTTTAACAAATACTTATTCAATTCTTGAACTAATTGATAGACAGTCGTTGATGGATTATCCTTATCTGGAGAATGCCGTTTTCCATAGCTTTTCAATAGTCGACTTGCATGTGCAATCGCCTGTTCTTGTTTTTCAAGTAGTTCCTCATATAGAAATGGATCGCATTTCTTATATTTTCTTCTCATTAATGACTCTAACATTTTCTTATACTCTTGTCTGGATATAGCACAGTCATAATAGTTGTAGTGCAGGAGATACCATAATTCAAAAGCTTCATTAGAGTATGCAACTCTTATACCGCAACTTTTTGCTCTTTGAATTGCTCCCATGAACTTATTGCTGGGAACCGAGTCACGGTCAAAGACACACCAAACTTGATCGATATCATCATCCTTATTTTTTTCTTCAATTGCCTTATCAACAATGCTCAAGGGGTCTTGACCTAAACCAATAACTACTACCTGTTTAGATACTACTGGAAAAGCCTCAAAGTAGTTTTTTTCAGTTTTTGTGCCTTCACACACAATCAAAAATCTTTGCTTGGGCTTCATTGTATTTTCTTTTCTGGCTAATCCCGTTCGACTTAGGGACGTTCTTTGATACTTTTTCATGGCTATTATCAATTTCAAAGGTTCACTATTACAACTACTCATTCTCAGAGGATATCCAACCTAGGCTATGAAGGCTACCAAAAAAAGGAATTGCTCCAAATCTACCGTTTAAGTAGCCTTTTTGCAATTGAGCAGATGTGATTTTAAACTCAACAAGTGAATAGATTGCTGATGATCCTCGCGAATCTTTTTCCACTAACCATACTTCATCACGCCGGAGAATATCAGCGTCTAGTAAGTTAGTATCATGGGTCGTGAAAATCAGTTGACTTCGCCGAGTCTCTCCATCGCAGCACTCTAAAGAGTATTTCAGGAATTGCCGCGACAGCAAAGGATGTAAACAACGATCCAACTCATCTATAAAGAAAACCCTTTCAGCATCTTCTTGCAAAAGGAATAGCGCAGGAAGTAAATCAATCAAGCGCCGCGTTCCATCTGATTCTTTGTCAACTGGAAATTGAATTAGCCCATCATTTTCATGTCGATGAACTGTCTTGAGCTGCATCAACCTTATACTAAGGTCTTGCTCTTTCCTAAGGAGAAGTCTCTTGCCATAAACATTTTCAAGTACGACTAGAGATTCTTCAGGAGTATCTTCTATTATTTGCTCAAGTTCTAATCGACGATCGTCCGGGAGATCTGGCAAGTGCTCTTCTAAATCCAGAGATAGCTCGTCAATAGTGATAGAGTCAATGCCAGTTCCAGAAGATTTCAAGAAAGCACCTAAAAAATTCTTGAATTTTTCACTAGACAGAATTTGTATCTCCAATCCGGAATATCTTGCTCCTGCTGTAATAGTAACAAGAACATCGCTAAACCATTTAAAGACCGGATTCAATAAGGTAATATTCCGATTGGCCGCCTCTGTTAAGAAGAGTTGATTATATCGTGTACCACTAGCAATAAATTGTAAATTGCCAGCCTGCTGCTTGTTTTTTCTAAGAACAGCACCAACTTTGAGATCTATGCCATTATTTTCATCAGTGAGGCGTTCAAACAAGCAAACCTCACGCTTACCGTTTGGCATAATGGCGTAAAGCCACTCCTCAAAGATTTTCTTGCTATCTAGAACAAAACCATATGAGTAAAGTCCATCTTCATAGAGGAATACAAACTCAAATTTGCTAGGATTTTTGCCTCTATCTGATAACTCAAACACTGGTACAGGAATTCTTCGGTCAAGTCTTGTGCCTTTAGTAATCAAGTTCTTGGCAAATGCAATTGCTTTAATCAGGTTGGACTTGCCAGCGCCATTTGCGCCATAAACCGCAGCAATAGGTAGCAGAGGTGGCTGCTTTTTAAAGGGGTGATGAATTAAATGGTCAGGGTGTTGATTTTCACTTTCTGCTGAGACCATACTGAAAGTGATTTCATTTTCAAATGACAAGATATTACTTAGAGTTACTTGTAATAGCATTTAAAATGTCAGCCAATTACTTAGATTATTATTTACTGCTTTGTCCTTCAGATTGGACAAATACGGTATGGTTTGTAGCTCAGTGCTATTCTGCCAGCCTAGCAGACCAGTAGGATTTTTGCGACCAGGACTTTTCTAATTAAGGCAAGTCAGACAGCGCTCATTTTACAACCGAGGCGATCAAGTGGCGCTGTCTGTCTCTGTTTGGGAGTTTAGAGGCGCGATCGCGACAGGATTCGCACCACTTGATCGGGTTGGCCCGTGGGGACGGCGGGACTCCAGAGGATGGTTTCGCCGATGCCGCAGAGGTGCAGGCTCTTGACCAGGCGATCGACCCACTCGCTTTGACCCACGAGGATGATCCGGTTGCAGCGATCGTCCAGATGGTTCAGGCGTTCCAGAATGGGGCGATCGCCTCGATCAAGCTGACTGTGATTGTCGTCGGTTGGCATAGCCATAGTTATGTTCCTTCAATAATTGCACCTGGAAACAGAATAGATCGATTTGATTCCGATCGCAAACACTTTAGTTGCATTTGGAAACATTTACGGGTTGCTATGCCTCTGAGACCATTGGGGCATGGGAAAAGCCGGAAAAGCGCTACGCACAACGCTGCAACAGTACAACATCGCCCAGAATCGACTGGCGGTGAGCATGGGCATCAATCGAGCCACCATTAGCCATTGGTTCGCGGAAACACGCGACCCGACGGCGGAATCGATTCCGGCGATCGTGGATGCGCTGGAGCGGTTGAACCCAGAAGCGGCGCGAGCTTTTATTGAAGCCTATTTGGGCCGGGCGATCGGGGAGCTGGCTCCTAAAGAGTCTGAGGGCGAGGGCTGAGCGGAAACGGCCGGAAAAGCATTACGCGAAACACCCCACAGTTAGCCTGCTGTCCGAAGTCAGCAGACGAGGGCTATGGGTATTGGTTGGGCGGCCAAGAGCGGGCCGAAAATGAGCTGTTGATTAGGTCATTCAACAGTTAATTGATCGTGGGCAAAAATGTTAACTGCTGTTAGATTTGTTGTATCTTTCTCAGTCTAATTTAAAAATTTAGCATCCATAAATTTAGGACTCAATTATGTTTTTATACCTCGTGATTTTGCCCAGAAGTGTTGAATCTAAA
>NZ_LIRO01000037.1:0-55915 GCF_002742025.1 Limnothrix sp. PR1529 | reverse complement strand
TGTGTCGGTGTTCCTGATGTATCCCTTGGGTCAATCGGGCTGGTTCTTTGCACCCAGCTTTGGAGTGGCATCGATCTTCCGGTTCCTGCTGTTCCTGCAAGGGTTCCACAACTGGACGCTGAATCCGTTCCACATGATGGGTGTCGCCGGGATTCTGGGCGGTGCGTTGCTGTGTGCCATTCACGGTGCAACAGTAGAGAACACCCTGTTCCAAGACGGTGAAAAGGCGAACACCTTTGGTGCATTTGAGCCGACCCAAGCCGAAGAAACCTACTCGATGGTGACGGCGAACCGATTCTGGTCGCAAATCTTCGGGATTGCGTTCTCGAACAAGCGTTGGCTGCACTTCTTCATGCTGTTCGTGCCCGTGATGGGATTGTGGACCAGCTCGATCGGGATTGTGGGATTGGGCTTGAACCTGCGAGCTTACGACTTTGTGTCGCAAGAGCTGCGGGCGGCTGAAGACCCCGAATTCGAGACGTTCTACACGAAGAACATCCTGTTGAACGAAGGCATCCGCGCTTGGATGGCTCCGCAAGACCAACCCCACGAAAACTTCATCTTCCCCGAAGAGGTCCTGCCCCGTGGAAACGCCCTTTAATACTGCAATGGTCGTGGGCGGCCGTGACCAAGATTCCACCGGGTTTGCCTGGTGGTCGGGTAACGCCCGTCTGATTAACCTGTCCGGAAAGCTGCTGGGTGCTCACGTGGCCCACGCTGGCTTGATTGTGTTCTGGGCCGGTGCGATGACGTTGTTTGAACTGTCGCACTTCATCCCCGAAAAGCCCATGTATGAGCAGGGCTTCATCCTGCTGCCTCACCTGGCCACGTTGGGCTTGGGTGTGGGTCCCGGCGGCGAAGTGGTGGATACCTTCCCCTACTTCGTGACGGGCGTGCTGCACTTGATTTCGTCGGCGGTGCTCGGTTTGGGTGGGATCTACCACGCCATCCGCGGCCCCGAAACCCTCGAAGAGTACTCGTCCTTCTTCGGTTACGACTGGAAGGACAAGAACCAAATGACCAACATCATCGGCTATCACCTGATCCTGCTGGGTTGCGGTGCGTTGCTGCTGGTGTTCAAGGCCATGTTCTTTGGCGGCGTTTACGACACCTGGGCTCCCGGTGGCGGTGACGTGCGCGTAATCACGAACCCGACGCTGAACCCGGCTCGGATCTTTGGCTACCTGACCAAGGCTCCCTTTGGCGGCGAAGGCTGGATTGTCTCCGTGAACAACATGGAAGACATCATCGGCGGCCACATTTGGGTGGGTCTGACCTGCATTGCCGGTGGTATCTGGCACATCCTGACCAAGCCTTTTGCTTGGGCACGTCGTGCGTTCATCTGGTCTGGTGAAGCTTACCTGTCTTACAGCTTGGGCGCTCTGTCGTTGATGGGCTTCATTGCCTCAACGATGGTGTGGTACAACAACACCGCTTATCCGAGCGAGTTCTTTGGCCCCACCGGCCCTGAAGCATCGCAGGCTCAAGCACTGACCTTCTTGATCCGTGACCAACGCTTGGGTGCGAACGTGGGTTCGGCTCAAGGCCCCACGGGTCTGGGTAAATATCTGATGCGTTCGCCCTCGGGTGAAATCATCTTTGGTGGTGAAACGATGCGTTTCTGGGACTTCCAAGGCCCTTGGCTGGAACCCCTGCGCGGCCCCAACGGTTTGGATCTGAACAAGATCAAGAATGACATTCAGCCCTGGCAAGCTCGCCGCGCGGCTGAGTACATGACGCACGCTCCTCTGGGTTCGTTGAACTCGGTGGGCGGTGTGGCGACCGAAATTAACTCGTTTAACTACGTGTCGCCCCGCGCTTGGTTGGCTACGTCGCACTTTGTGTTGGCGTTCTTCTTCCTGGTGGGTCACCTGTGGCACGCTGGTCGCGCTCGCGCGGCTGAAGCGGGCTTCGAGAAGGGGATCAACCGCGAGAGCGAACCCGCGCTGGCGATGCCCGACCTCGACTAATCGATCGAGCGATTGGCAATTTGATCGGGTTTGTCCTGCGGGATGACCCGATCGCCCTTAACAGAGACCCTCGCTAGTCGGGGGTCTCTGTGTTTTTGCAGGCGAGGCGAAAAAACATGGCAGAGCTTGACCCCAGGGCCGCCCGAGAACGCTGGCAACGGGTTCAGCAATTAGCCCAAGAGACGGAACAGGCCGCGATCGAGCGATGGTCGGTGGCGGGCTTGCCTGGTTTGTTGTGCTTGCAGCGGGAATTGTGGGCTGCGGGCGATCGGGCGATTGCAGAGCGCCTGGAGCGGGCCGATTGTCTTGTGGCCTGCGATCGGGGTTGTGATTGGTGCTGCTATCTGAACGTGCCGATCGCGGGGATCGAAGCCCAGGTGATTGCCGATTGGATTGCCGAGCTGCCGATGGCTCAGCGGCGGCTGATCCTGGAGCGGTTGGCGCAAACCTTAGGGCAGCTTGAGTTGATTAACCCGGGCGATCGGCTGGGTCATAAAATTCCCTGTGCTTTTTTGGAATCCGATGGCACTTGCGGAATCTATCCGGTGCGGCCGGCCACTTGTCGATCGCACTATTCCACCTGTGCTGCCGATTGCCAACAGGGTTGGGAAACGGGTCAATGGCCGGCGCGATCGGGGCCGATCGATGCCCAGACTTTTGACTTGGAAGCCCAGAATGCGGGGCTACAGGCGGCTTGCGTTGCCCTGGCGATTCCGTTGGCCACCGGGGAATTGCACCAAGCGCTTGGGATGCTGATGCTCGATCGGCCACAATCCAGGAACAACGGGTCAGGGTAACTGGCTAAATTTTCCCAATTTCGTCTGAGACCAACAGCGGCCCTTCCCAAGGTTGGTTTCAGCGGCAATCTCAGCGGTGAATCTTAGTGATTAATTTCAGTGAATTTCAACGATTAATTTCAACGACGATCGGGCGATCGCACCTCTGAACCCGGCGCGTGAAACGGTTGAGCAACGGGCCCTTGGGACTGGGAACGGGAAAACGCTGCCCACTGATCTAACCACTTGAAGGGCCAGCCCGCCCGATGATGCCAATTGGAAGCGGTGGCCAGAACCAAGCCCCCCACCCACAGCAGAGGAGTGGGCAGCGTCACTGCTCGGAGCAACTGCCATAGTTCCGCCGCCAGAAAGAAACCAACCACCAAAACGAGCCACACTCGAAAATTCGCCATTGTTGTTTCGATCGCCCCTCACGGCCCCAGTCTCGTCCAGATTGCTTGCCAGCCGTTGAACCCGGCGCAACGGTTCTAGGCTAATTGATCTTCTGTTCAACACCAAACCCCGCCAGCGCAATTTGATCCAACGGCGCATCCTCTGTGGCGGGGCGATGGTAGTTCAAAATTCGCCGCAGGCGAAGGGCAGGATTCACCAGGGTGATTGAATCCACCGACACCACCCGTTGATAGTGGGTTGTCATGATCAATTCCCGAGTGGCGATGGTGAAGTGAAATTGGGCCACCATTGGTTTAGCTTCCTCGTAGGCGCGATCGCGCAGGTAGTCGCCCTCCAGGATTGATCCCGTTTCAGCGTTGGGGACGAACAAAAAATTCAAGCTCTGGGCCACCCGCTCGCCATGCTCGGAAACTGTTTGGAAGTCGAGGTGATAGCCCGGAATCTGGTCGAGATCGGCCCGATCGGGTCGTTCATTGTCCTGTAGGACTTGTTGCTTTTGCTCGAGTGAAATCGGGCGAATTTGAAATTCCGTGTGCGATCGCTCCACGGTTTGGTTGCGTAAGTAATGGTAGGTGCGTTCGGCGCTCCAGTCGCCAACACAATGCTCAAAAAAGGTTTGAAATGGTTTTAGGGTTTGAAAAGTCATCGGACGGTGGTTAGGGGCGGTGGATGGCGGCAGAACGCTGAGCCGGCCGGATCGATCGCTGGCGAATCGATCACCCAGGGCAATCGCGTATCAACTTGGTTTGCACGGCGCTGCTTGAATTATCCAGGGTGGCTGCCTAGGGAGAAACCCCATTGACCGTCTAGCGATCACGACCCGACTAGTCTAGAATCGAAAGGTTGTCTGTTTGTCGCGACACGACACCTGATCGTATGGCAGTCCCTAAGAAGAAAACCTCCAACGGCAAGCGCGATCAACGCCGTGCCACTTGGAAGCGCAAAGCCAATTTGCGTGCTCAGCAAGCCCTGTCCCTGGGCAAGTCGATCCTGACCGGTCGATCGAATTTTGTCTTCCCCACCAAAGAAACCGAAGACGAAACCGAAGAATAAGTCATCTTGCGGCGGTTGATGTCGCTCTCTGCAAGTGCGCCACCACCGCCCTCGATCGCCTGTCTATTTTGCCTAGCCCCGTGACCCAAGTTTGGGGCAATCGGGTTTCTAAACCAGCTATTCATATGGTTACTTGATTCATTCTTGATTCACTATTTACTTAGTTATTAAAATTCTTCTATTGAAATGATTGGCTTATTGGCTCGTGATCCTGAATGGCTAAATTTTTACCTGTTCAGGGCTGCTCAGGATTAACCTAGTCAACATCGAGCCAGACTAAAATTGGAAGTGCCAAGAGAGCGCTTTAAAATCAACACAAGAACACTAATAACAAGACCACTCAGGCAAAAAATTAAAGCCAGAAAACTAGAGCCAGCAAGCTAAATTCCGCTCATTGAAGCCAGAAAATTAGAGCCAGCAAACTAAAGCAATTGTTTTCCTAATCAGTCTCTACCCGGTGCTGTGACTATGCTAGGCAAATTTTTCCAAAAACCAGAACCCAATCAGGGCGATCGCGTGCCACCGGGTCAATACCTAGCGACGGGGTTTCCGGTGCTGACCTATGGTGATACACCGGAAATTCGCCTAGAGGATTGGGAACTGGAGGTTTGGGGTTGTGTCCAGCCGGTTACGTTCCGTTGGGATGACCTGATGGCCATGCCCCAGTCGGACTTCACGGCAGATTTTCACTGCGTTACCCGCTGGTCAAAGCTGGATGTGCAGTGGCGCGGCGTGAAGGTAACGGACTTTATGCGGGCGATCGATCTAGATCCGAAAACTGTGCATGTGATGCAGCACTGCTATGGGGACTACACCACCAACTTGGCGATCGAGGACTTCCTGCGCGAGGAAAACTTCTTTGCGCACAGGTTGTTTGGCGAGCCTTTACCCCCGGATCATGGTGGGCCGCTGCGGTTGGTAGTTCCCCATTTGTATGCTTGGAAAAGCGGCAAGTGGCTGAAGGGCTTGGAATTTTTAGATCACGAAGCCCTGGGATTTTGGGAACGCAATGGTTATCACAAGCGCGGTGAACCCTGGGCGGAGGAACGTTACGCCGGGCGTGGCTTGTTTCTTTAACCCGAATGTGGAGTATGGGCGCAAATCCTGCAATTAATCCTGGCATGAATACCGAAAATACCGGACGCAAACCCGAGCAGGAACCGAAACCATGGCCAGAACCAAACCAGCAACCCTTCACCGCTGGCGATCGAACGGATCCATCTGATCCATCAAAAGGCATTGACCCATCAAAGGGCGCTGACCAGGGGCCAAAAAACGTCTTGGGCGGGCCGCTGGCGCTTTGTGGCCAAAATCCGATCACGGGGTTCTATCGCACGGGCTGTTGCGAAACGGGGCCGCTCGATCGGGGATCCCATACGGTTTGTGCCCAGGTGACGGCGGCATTTTTGGAATTCACCCGATCGCGCGGCAATGATCTGAGCACTCCGCTACCTTGGGCTGATTTTCCGGGACTGAAACCAGGCGATCGGTGGTGTTTATGCGCCAGTCGGTGGCTAGAGGCCGTGGCGGCCGGAGCGGCTCCGCCCGTGGATTTGCAAGCAACCCATGAGGCGGCCCTGCGAATTGTGCCCCTAGAGGCCTTAAAACGCCATGCCTTGTCCCGATCGCCTGAGGCCAGCTCAGACGGGACTCAGCCAAATCAGGCCAGTTAACCAAATCAGGCCAGTTAAATATAAACAAATCAGGCCAGTTAAATATGAATAACTTAGACAAATTGGGCAGATTAGACCAGTTTGGTGTGATCCCCGTAATCTATAGCATTTCGGTTGATTGCGACTCATTGCAAAAGACCAAGGGTGAGTAATCACTCCCAAGGGCTGCAAGGCAAGGCTAGCCGTCGTTTTCAGGGCTGTGCAGTACGGTTTTCCCACAATTCTTCGCTAGATTGTCAGGGCAGGTCAGGGTACAGTAGAAGCAGGTCAGCAACCTGCTTGGCAAACACCCTAGCGATACACCAACGCAGCAAAACACTGCATGAGGCGATCGTCCTAGCTTGGCTCAAGTAGCAATGGAATTGGGAGTGGGCCTTGGGACTGAGAACCTTACCCGGTTCCAGACTCGTCCTCTACACCCTTGAGGCTTGGCCACCGAATCTGCGCTGCATTTGCTGTGCAGGCTTAATGCTCGGTTGTGCTGGCTGATGGGCCCCTGTTGCAACAAACCTAACCCTTGGCATTTCGCCAAGACTCGATCGAGTCGTTCCAACAACGACACCAGAGCCGATCGAAACTTTCTGGCAAACTCGCGGCGCGATCGCGAAGATTTTTGCCAAACTATTCGGACGGACTCGGCTTTTATTGGGAGGGCCATCGTCAAGTGTCTGACAACACCAACATCCACGAACAAATCGAAGAAGAACGGCAGGCTGCCCGCGAAGCGTGCAGTGTGAATGGAGTTCATTCGCCTGAATGTGCGGCTGCTTGGGATGCACTGGAAGAACTGCAAGCCGAAGCATCGCACCAAAAAGAAGGGCATCTTGAAAAGAATTCCTTTGAAAAGTATTGCGATGACAACCCAGATGCGGCTGAATGCCGTCTCTACGACGACTAAGCCATAGTGCTTCTCGGTCATCTAGCAAAAGTTTGGCAGCCGAACCCCCATTCAAAATCCCAAGACTGATCACCTGAAGATTCATGATTTGGGGCGTTCGGCCACTGGCGAATCACTCACACGAGTGCTGATTTCTGACTCAGCTTGCGGGCTGGCGCTCAGGCGTTGGTTTTTTCGCTCTCGTTTGAAATCTGGCCCCAGGGCCGCAGCAACAGGATGCGCAGTCAAAGCGTTATCCTGTTTTTGCTTTTTGGGCCCATGGGGCCGATCGAGGACAAAACCGTGAGTGGCGATCGAGTAATTGTGGCGCTGGATGTGTCTACCTATGAGGCGGCGATCGCTTGGGTTGATCGCTTGCCGGAGGTGTCGTTCTGGAAAGTGGGTTTGGAGCTGTTCATCAGCGCGGGCCCTGCGATCGTGCAGGAACTGAAGCAGCGACAAAAGCGGATTTTCCTGGATCTGAAGCTCCATGACATTCCCAACACCATGGCTGGGGCGGCCCGGGCCGTGGGGCGTTATGGCGTGGATTTGCTGACGGTGCATGGGGCTGCGGGGCTGACGGCCTTGGAAGCAGCCCAAGCGGCGGCGATCGCAGGGGCCACCGAAGCGGGCGTTACGCCGCCCCAACTGATTGCCGTCACCCTGCTCACCAGCATTGGCCCCGATTGCTTGGCGGCCGATTTGCAAGTGTCTGCGAGCGTGGCTGACTACACCGCCCATTTGGCGCAATTGGCGAAAACGGCTGGCTTGGCGGGGGCCGTTTGCTCTCCCCAGGAGGCAGCCACCTTGCGATCGCACTGTGGTGCGGATTTTCTGTTGGTTTGCCCTGGGGTGCGGCCGGCTTGGGCCGCATCCGGTGATCAACAACGCACCCTCACGCCTGCCGAGGCCTTCGCGGCCGGAGCCAGTTATTTGGTGGTGGGCCGACCTGTGACGGCGGCGGCGGATCCGGTGGCCGCTTGGGAGCGATTGGTGGCCGAGGTCGCCAGCAGCTAGACCCGATGCAATTTCGCCCAAGGAGGGTGAGCGGTTCGATCGCGGTTGATGTCATCCTATTGCTATTGCGTTTTTTGCAATTGCCCTCTGCGATGGCCCTCTGCGATGGCCCTCTGTGATGGCGGTGGCGATCGCATTTATCGGCCACGGCATTTTCATTCCCCAAGATTCAACCAAAAGGATTTAGTCAAACCATGGCGCAAACGACCGGAGCAGACGCGATCGATGTGGCGATCGAGCAGGGGATTGACTTTGACGGAACGCCGATCCCGGCCGCGCGTCTGGAACTCTATCGCAAGGTGATGGCCATTGAAGCCCAGCGCCAACGCAGCGGCGTGACCAACACCATGCGATCGCGAATTGTGCGGATTGGGGCTAAGCACTTTGCCCAAGCGGAATTAAATCAAATGTTGCTGGATGCTGACCTGACCCCGCTCAAGGAGAAGGAAATTGCGTTTTACTACGGTGGCAAATAGCCTCGGGCGATCGGGCCTGATTTTTGGGGCGATCGGGCTAGGTTTGGGCTTGGGGGCCCAGCCCTTGGCGGCGACCCCCAGCAACCAGCTCACCCCCCTGCAACGGTTGCAAACCACCCGTACCTGCGTTGAGTGCGACCTGTCTGGGGTTGATCTGAGCGGCTTGGACTTGCGGGGTGTTGACTTACAGCGGGCC
Source organism: Limnothrix sp. PR1529 (assembly GCF_002742025.1). NCBI lineage: Bacteria > Bacillati > Cyanobacteriota > Cyanophyceae > Pseudanabaenales > Pseudanabaenaceae > Limnothrix > Limnothrix sp. PR1529. Next base: position 47,463 of record NZ_LIRO01000037.1, on the reverse strand, counting down.
ACCCTGACGGCAGCGGTTTTGAACGGGGCTAACCTGCGCGGGGCCCGGCTCGATGGCATTGCCGGCCAAGAAGCCCAGTTTCGGGATGCGGATTTGAGCGGGGCCACCCTGACCGATGCGCGGATGCGTGGGGCCAAGTTCCAGCGGGCTAACCTCACGGAAGCGGTGTTGGACAAGGCCCGCCTGCGAGAAGCGAACTTTCGAGGGGCAACCCTGACCCGTGCCAGTTTGGTGCAGAGCCTGTTGGTGGCCAGTCGCCTGAAGGAAGCGAACTTGCAGGGGGCCGATCTGCGGTTTGCCCAGTTGGATGGGGCGGATTTGTCCGATGCTCAGTTGCGATCGAGCAAATTGGTGCGATCGAGCGTGACGGGAGCCACCCTGCTGGGGGCAAACCTGGTGATGGCGAATTTTGAAGGGGCCAATCTCTCCCAAGCCAAGCTGGGCGGCGCGGACGGGTTTCAAGCCAACTTCGCCAATGCGCTGTTGTTGGGGGCGGGTCTGCGGCAAACCAACTTGGAGGAAGCCAACCTCAGCAGTGTGAAGGCAGCGGGGGCGCGGTTTTTGGAAACGAACCTCCGCAGCGCGATCGCCACGGGAGCCGACTTCACCCAAGCCGACCTCAGCAAGGCAAATCTTCAGCGGGCGGGCCTCAGCTTGGCTGTGTTTCGGCAAGCGCGCCTGATTGGCACGAATCTGCAACAGGCCAAGATGGGCGGGGCCGTGATGCAAGGGGCTGTGCTCACCGATGCCCGATTCGATCGCGCCTACCTGGTTCAGGCAGACTTGCGAAGCATCGTGACCCGCAACACCAATTTCACCGGAGCCGCCTTAGACGGGGCCGTGACCCGTGGGGCTGACCTATCTGGGGCGATCGGCTGGGTGCAATAGTGCTATGGGCCGTTGATCAACTGGATCAACCCGCTAGCCGATTGATCGAACGGGTCGATCGAACGGGTCAATTTCCATGGGCGATCGCGTTGACTGGGCGATCGCCTCGATCGGTCAATGGTTGGTTTAAGGGGCAAATGTCTGGATCATCCAATGGCGAGATCACAGATGATTTTGATTGATTTGACCCCAATTATTCATTTATTCATTGGGCTTTTGGTCGCGGGGAAAACCACCAATCAGGCCGCTTTCAATCATCAACCCCACACCGGCATTAATCACCGCTAGGGCGATCGTGCCCCACCAAAACCAAGAATCGCCGTTAATGCGACGCGTTACCGCTTCCCCAAATAAACAAAGACCCAAGGGAAACAGCAAGACACCCGCTTGGGCTTTGATGTACCAAGTCCACTTTTTACTCATCGGTTTGTTTTGCGCTTTTGTGCTTTTTGTTTGTACTTTTTTGATGGAGCTTGCGCTCTTTGATGCGGTGCGCGGGAATCTGATTAGAGCAAATCTTGTTAAAGCAAATCTTGATCGATGGGGGGATTGAAATCAAGACCCGCAGAATTTTGGCCGCAATTGATCGGGCGATCGAATCGATCGGGCGGCCAAAATTCAAGCTATTGATTCTTCATCTTGATCTGTTCTGCCGACAGACCATAATTCGATTCAATGTCGATCGCGGCGGAACCCCCCTTCACCATCAGGCTAAACATCGATCCCATTTGCAGCCAAATGAAAATCGCCGTGGGAACCACCACCAACAGGCTCACCCCATAGGCCAACAGGGTGAAAAATCCCAGAACCTTCAAGCTTTCGCCCATGCACAAAAAGGTGAACACCGCCAAACCCAAGTAGGCGATGCGCATTTGGGGCTTTTTATATTCCACGGTGGGCTGGGTGCGGCGGTTTTCATACCAGCGGTTCACCTGAAATTCCAGCATGTTCTTAAAAATTTGCCCAAAGGCCAGGGCAAAGAACAGGGTAACCAGAACGAATTGCGTGCTGTGGGGATTGCTGTAAATCATGGTTTGCAGGGCAGGGTTGGAAGGGCCGTTAAATCGAGCGATCGAGGCGAGATTTTGTAACGGAATTGCAACAAAGTTGGTGTTGCCATCCTACCGCATCCGCTGGGCTGACCGGCTCGATCGCCCCGCAATTCAGCTTAAAATGCAGCCTAGTTTTGATCAGAGCGTGATCTCATGGGTCTGCCACTGCGCCATTTTTCCCGTTGCTGGTCGGGTCGGGCTGTTCGGGCGATCGGGCTGGGGCTGTTGGTCGGGGCGATCGGGACAGTCGGCGGGCCGTTTCAGCCGCCTGCCCGTTCCGGCGTGGTGTTAACGGTGGATCCCCAAGGTAATGATGCGGCCGCTCGATCGGGCCGCGGCAGCTTCCGCACCATCACCAGCGCCCTTGACCATGCCAGTCAATACAGCAATGGGGTCACCATTCGTCTGGCTCCGGGCCGCTACAGTGCGGAATTAGGCGAGCAGTTTCCCCTGCGCGTGCCCGATGGGGTGACCCTCAGCGGCGATCCCGACGGCCAGGGCCAAGCGGTGGTCATTCAAGGGGCCGGCGGCTTCAGCAGTCGCAGTTTTTCTCAACAGGCCGTGGCGATCGCCCTGACGGGGAGCGGGTCGGTGTTGGGGGTCACGGTCAGCAATCCTGTGCCACGTGGTACGGGCATTTGGGTGGAAAGCGACGGAGCCACGCCCGTGATTGCCAACAACCGCCTTTTGAACAACCATCGCGACGGCATTTTTGTGACGGGGCGGGCCCAACCGCAAATTCTGCGAAATTGGTTCCAAAACAACGGCGGCAATGGCCTGTCCATCACCCGTGATGCGGGGGGAATTGTGCGCGAAAATCGGTTTCAGGCAACGGGGTTTGGCCTGGCGATCGGGGGCAATGCCAGCCCGGTGATTCAAGATAATCAAATTACCCAAAACCGAGATGGGGTGGTGATTTCTAATCAGGCCCAACCGCTGCTGCGCCGTAACCAAATTGAAGGCAACAGTAACGATGGGTTGGTGATGATCGATCGCGCACAGCCGGATTTGGGCACGGCTTTCAGTCCTGGCGAGAATCGCATTCTGAATAATGGTCGCTATGCGATCTATAACGCCACTAAGGGAACGACGGTTTCGGCGGTGGGCAATGAGTTAGATCGATCGCGGGTGATGGGATCGGTGCTGCTGTCTTGGGGTGGCTTAGGGGGATCGCAATCGATCGCCCCAGGATTCCGCCCGATCGCCCCTATCCTCTCGTTGCAACGGCTATGATCCCAGCTTCAGATTCCCCAATCTCAAATCCCGAAATCTCAAACTCCCAACCCTCAAACTCCCCAACGCCCCCATCCCCTGATTTGGCCCCTTGGCGATCGCCCTTGTCGCGAGCCTTGCACCGCAACCGATCGCTGATCTATGCCCGCTATTTGCAGTTGGCCACGGTGCGCCCTGATGGCAGTCCCGCGAACCGAACAGTGGTCTTTCGGGGATTTCGCGATCGCACGGATTGGCTCACGGTGATCACGGACAGCCGCAGCGAAAAGATGCCGCAATTGGCTACGAATCCCCGCGCGGAAGCCTGTTGGTACTTTCCCAAAACGCGCGAGCAATTTCGGATTGCCGGAACCTTGCGGGCGGTGCTGGCCACTACGCCCGACCCCACGGAACAGGCCGAGCGATCTCGCCTGTGGCAAAACCTTTCGGATGCGGCCCGATTGCAATTTGCTTGGCCCAATCCTCGGGGCGATCGCACGGTTGACCCAGCCGCCTTTGCGCCGCCGCCGCCGAATCCGATCGCGCCGCTGGAGACCTTTGTGCTGTTGTGGCTCATTCCTGATCGGGTGGATTGGTTGGAGCTGAAGGGGGAGCCGCAAAATCGCACCGGGTTCGATCGCACCCCCGACGGTTGGCAAACCCACGCCCTGAATCCCTGAATCCCTAGGGCGATGTTTGTGATCGCTTGGCTATCTATTGGGGACATTGGGGGTGAATGGCCCCTTGGGTGCAGAGATAGGCTAACTGGCGAGGATCCAGATTTTTGGCTTGGCTGAAGTCCGCCCCCTTCACCAGGGCGGAGGGTTTTTCGCTGTCAGTGCGCCCCACAAACCCGCCGGCCGGGGCTGCGTTGGTTGGGGCAAAGATCGCGCCTTTCAGGTTCGCTCCCTCAAACAGGGCCCCGCGTAAATCGGCCTGGGAAAAATCGGTGCCTTGTAATTGGGCGCTTTGCAGTTGTACCCCCTGTAAATTGGCTCCAATCAGACGGGTGGCGCTCAGGTCGGCATTCCGCAAGTTAGCCCGGTTTAAATCAGCGGTGGACAGATCGCCCCCGCGCCAACTGGCTTCGGTGAGATCGGCTTGGGCCAAGCTGGCTCCCACGGCCCGGGCTTGACCCAGTTTGGCTCCATGCAGACTGGCTTGGTTTAGCTTGGCATCCCCGAGATCGGCCCCCGTGAGGCTGGCTCCATCCAGGTTGGCCGCTTCTAGGTTGGCCCCCAGCAGTTTGGCTTGGCTGAGGTTGGCTCCAATCAGGCGTGCACTGGTGAGGTTGGTTCCATTCAGGGCGGCCCCAACCAGGCTGGTGCGCTCCAGTTGACCAGTAATTAAGGATGCGCTGGTCAGGTCGGCTCCGCGTAGATCGGCTCCGGAGAGGTCGGTGAGGGCATCGTCAAAGGTGTTCCAGCGGCCGTCGGGCCCGGCCGATCGAAAAACGGAGCCGCGTAGATTGGCCCCGGTGAGCACGGCACTGCGGAGTTTTAGCCCCGAAAGATCAGCCCGATCGAGCACCAGGGAAAATTGAGCATTAGGTGAACTGGACTGGCCCAAATCCACGCGGCTGAGGTCGATCGACCCGTCAGCGCCCGATCGCAACCGCAGCAATTTGGCGATCGCCCGTTGGGTGGCTCGCAACCGCAGGGCGGCCCGGGTGGCCTCTCCGGTGTTGGGCCCCGCCGCCAAACTATCCGCATCGGTCTTGAGGGTTTGGTTTAACCGTTGCAGATAGGGCAAGGCGGCAGGCCCGGCGCTGGTGATCGACTGTTGCAGGGCTTCGATGAGTTGTGGGGATTCCTCTTGACCCAACAAATTCAGCAACAGCACAATTTCCGGGTTTGGATCCTGCACGGCCCCCAGGGCCAGCACGGAACCCCGCCGCTGGTCAGGGGCATTTTGGCTATATTTAGCCACCAAATCCAGCAGCAGTTCCTGCTTTTGGGCTTGGGCCGCCCGTCGATCGGCCTGATCTTGAACATAGATTTGTGTAGCGGCAAAGGTTCCCAACACCAGCACCAGGCCGAGCGATCCCACCACCACAATCGCCGTGCCGGGGTTTTGGCGCACCCAAGCCCACAGCCCCCGGGCCCTGATCGGGGAAAGAATCAAATTTGTGGTTTCCGGGCCGTTGGGATGATTCAGCGTCAGCCGCGCTGCCGATCGCTCCGTGAGCGAACCACTGCCCGATTGGCCATTGACCAGGATCGATCGGCCCATGGTGGCCGGTTCGATCGGCCCCGGCTCCATGGCCGCCATCCCCGGCTCCACCCAGCCTTCCGGGTCTCGTAAATCCACAACCCGCGTCTTGGCCAGGCGATCGCGCCAGGGCCGCCGCTGAGGATCCAACAGCGCTGCTCCTGACTCCACCGCCAGCCCCACCACCGCCAAACCCAGCAAAATCGATAAATCCGGATAGGCTCCACTGGCCCGCCACACGCCATAGGCCGTTCCCAGCGGCAGCCCCCAACGGCCCACCCCTTCCCGCAACAACACCCGCCCTAAACCGGGAGCGCGTCCCTGCTCATCTGTTAATTGCAGACCAAACCAGGCCTTCGGCGAAGTTTTGCCCGTGGTGGCCAGCAAAAAAAGTTGTAAGCCGCCCAGCGCCACCGGCAACACCAACGCCCCAGACCAAAAGAGATTCGTCATCGGAGCCACGGCCGTGGGGCGCAAGTGTGGCGGGATGGCAAAGGTTTTAGCGGCCGCGTCCTCGACGCTGGCCAGCACCGGATTCAGCGGAACGGGCGGCCCCTCCAAGGCCGTGCGTGCCGCCTGCCCGATCGCAAAGGGCAAGCCGCCGCTGGCCGCAATCAGCGCCACTTCCACCGCCCAGGCCCCCATTCGCCGCCACAGGAGCGATCTCCGATTGGGGCGATCGGGCCCTTCCGGGGCGAAGGTGGAGCCAAAGTCGGGATTAAAGTCGGGATTGTCGTTCGGAGCAGTGGGCGGGCTAACCATGCGGCGATTCCTGATGACGGCCAAGGTCATGGGGAGGACAAAACCAGACTACTCGAATCGCAGGCAAGGCACAGCCCTTCCTGGGGCCGCATCAGGCTTTGGGCGCTGCCAGCCTAGAACGTAGCTTTGGGCGCAACCCATGACCAAAATTGGGCCTACCCATCATGCCACAACCCCATTGGTACTCAAGTAACTCAAGGGTTGAAAGGCTGGCCCTCAGGTCAATGAAGATTTCAGTGCGCAAGATCCCAGGTCAAGTCCTCAAACTGCTGTTAATGAAGGCTTTTGCGCCTCAAGCGGCTGACCGAGGGCCAAGGGATCGGTGAAGTGCTGGCGGGTGAAATGTGACTGTTCACCTTGCTTTCCGCTCGGGACTGGTTGCCCAATGGCGGTCTTGGGAATTGATCGCCCAATTTCACCGATTTTTGCTGCTTTACGAGTTCAGGGGCCTTTTTTCACTGTTGTTCGATCGGGCAGGGCGATCGAACAACAGATCAATGATCCAACGTTAATCCGTATTTTTTGTAGTTCTCAATACAAAAAGATCCGTAAATTTACAGAAATTACCTATTTAATAATCCAAGGTAAAAATCCAGTTAAATTCAATCACCTTTTAAATTCACATTTAATGAAAAAGGATTTGAATGACCGTTTCAGACCACTCCAGCTTGAAGCGAACTGTCTTGAATCATCGACTATTTTTTCATTAATTACCCCTTATCCTCTCTTGCGATCTCCGGAAAGAGAAAGCACTATAGATTTAATGGACAACAGTCCATAGATGGGAAACATTCGGGATCGTAGCCCAAGTGAAGTTTGGCATGATTATGTATCGGATTGGGAACAATCCTAAACAGGGGAATCCAAATCAAACCAAGCAAACTTGTTGGCTCTTAGGCATCTTAAGGAAGCTTTAGCATGGTGAAAGTTGTCATTCTCGGTGGTGGTATTGCTGGAATGAGCGCCGCCCACGAGTTAGTTGAGCGGGGCTTTGCCGTTGAAGTGTATGAACTCAAAAGTATTGCGGGTGGAAAGGCGCGCAGCATCAAAGTGCCAGACAGCGCCGCTCCAGGCAAACAGCCCCTGCCGGGTGAGCATGGGTTTCGCTTCTTTCCCAGCTTTTATCGGCATGTGACCGATACCATGAAGCGCATTCCTTACCAGCCTCCTCAGGGGGGAAAAGTGCGCAGGGTTTTTGACAATTTGGTAGACACAACTCGGCTAGCATTGGCCCAATATGAAGACCACAAAAACCTCATTATCCTGCCCGATCGCTTTCCCCAAAGCCTAGGAGACCTGATCCTCATTTTTCAGGCTTTGCTGCAAGGGGCAACCGCTGACCTCTTACCGGGTGAATTGGAGTTCTTTGCGGAGCGAGTTTTCCAACTCCTAACCTCCTGCCCAGAACGCCGCCTGGGAGAATACGAAAAAATTGGTTGGTGGGATTATTTGGATGCCCAAAACAAGTCGATCGCCTATCAAAATTTACTGGCCCGCGGCCTGACCACTTCGCTGGTGGCTTCCCGGGCTGAATTGGCCAGCACCAAGACCATGGGCGATATCTTCTTGCAGCTTTTGTTGGGCATTGTAGATCCCAGCAACAGCAGCGCCGATCGCGTCTTGAATGGCCCGACCAACGACGTTTGGATTGATCCCTGGCTAAAATACCTCAAGGCCCGGGGTGTGGACTATCATTTTTCCAGCCGCCTGCGTTCCATCCAAACGGAACGGGATGCCCAAGGCAACACCAAAATTTCGGGGGCGATCGTCACTGACCTAGAAACCAAGGTCGATCGCTTTGTCACGGGTGATGTTTACATTGCTGCCTTGCCCGCAGAAATTATCGCTGGACTGATCTCCGATGACCTGATCCAAGGCGACCCCACCTTCGCCAACCTCAAGCGCCTGGGAACCAGCACCGCTTGGATGAACGGCATTCAGTACTATCTCAACCGAGATGTGCCCGTCACCCATGGTCACGTGCTGTATGTGGATTCCCCTTGGGCCTTAACGTCCATTTCCCAAACCAAGTTTTGGCCAGAGTTTCCCGTTGAACAATTTGGCGATGGGCAAGTTCGGGGCATCATCTCCGCCATCCCCTCCAACTGGGGTTACTTCATCAACCCAAACACCGATGAAGTGGGCGCAATTAACGGTACGTTGGGGCTGAAAATTCCCAAACCAGCCCAAATTTGCAACCCCGAGGAGATTAAGGAAGAAGTGTGGGAGCAAATGAAGCGCTCCTTGAAGGAAAAGGGGAAACCACTCCTGAAAGATGAGGATCTTCATAGCTGGTTTTTGGATCCCGATATCGTTCACAACTGCTGTGACTTAGCAACCAATCCTGAAAAACTCGATGAAGTCCTGAATGGTGCATTACCTGACTTCTTCAAGGATCTATTTTTGTGGATTCATCACCAGAACCGCGAAGTTAACTTGGAGGAGATTGCTGAATATCTCAATGTGGATCAAAGCCAAGCCCGGTTGGCGGTGAATGCGCTAGTGGCGAAGGGATTTGTCGGGCCGATTCCGCTGCCAGTGCCTAACGAGAAACTGCACCTGGAGTCCTCGCCGCTATCCCAGCGCTTCCATGAACGATTGGGACGGGAAAGGCTGCTCTACAAGAGCCGCATTGGTGACCCTAACGCCAACGTCAACGGCGAACCCTTGTTGGTTAACTTGGTGAATACCTGGGTGCTGCGTCCGGAAGCCCATACCAAGATTCCCAACTTTTTCTTGGCCTCAGACTATGTGCGCACCAACACGGACTTGGCAACCATGGAAGGAGCCAATGAAGCAGCGCGCCGGGCAGTGAACGCCATCATTGACGCTTATCAAGTCAAGGCTCCCTATTGCAAAATTTGGGAATTAAAGGAGCCAATTGTGTTTGCAGTTCGCCGTTGGTCAGACTACTTACGCTACAAGCGGGGACTGCCTTGGAATGGAAAAGTTTCGCCCTGGTATTTGCGGCTATTCTTTCCCTTTATTGCCCTATGGCAATTAATAAATCGTTGGTTTAGCTAGCGTTTGCCTGCAGTGAAGTCGTCGTCGATCACGATTTGATGTTAATATTACTTTACTAATGTCTAATCGTGATCGATGTCATAACATCTAATTTGAACATTGATTACCAATCTAAATTCGACACAGCCCATCACTTCAGCGGGCAGGTCTTTAGTTGGTGAACCGAAATCAATTGATTTTGGGAATAAGAGCGAAAAATTAGTAAAAGCATGACAATTTAGCAAAATCAAGCAATAATTACAAATTCATGTGAATCTATGTTCAGGGTTGACTTACAGCCTTCAAGATTAATCATATTCCGATTTTATTTCTGCCCTGATTCTGTTTCTGTTTGTAAGTTACGCTGCCACTAAATTGTTATGGACGTGTTTGCTCAGTATCAAATTTCGGAAGTTCTTTCAACAACCGAGCGGACAATTGTCTATCGGGCGGTGAAACAACCAGAGCAAAAGCCAGTCATCTTAAAAACGGTGGCTTCTGATTATCCCAATCGGGCTGATTTGGCTAAGCTTCAACATGAATATGAAATGCTCAGAGATTTAAATCTAGAAGGGGTTGTGGAAACCTATGGACTTGATGAAATCCAGGGCAAACCCTTTTTAGTGCTTGAGGATTTTGGAGGGTGTGACTTGATCTCTTGCCTCCAAAATCAGTCGCTTTCACTGGATGATATTCTATGGATTGGTTGCCAGTTGGCAGCAATTTTAGGACGGCTGCATAACTGCCAGATTATTCACAAGGATATTAAGCCACATAATCTAATCTTTGAACCTAAGGTTCGGCAATTAAAGCTAACAGACTTTTCGATCGCCTCTCGCCTTTCCAAGGAACACCCGATCCTCAGTAGTCCCAATCTTTTAGAGGGAACGTTGCTCTATGTGTCGCCAGAGCAAACGGGACGCATGAACCGCACGGTGGACTATCGAACCGATTTCTATTCTTTGGGTGTCACGCTCTATGAGTTATTAACGGGCCAGCTTCCTTTCCAATCCAGCGATCCCATGGAATTGGTACATTGCCATATTGCAAAGTCACCCATTCCGCCTCACTACCTCAATGCCCAAATTCCGCCTCAAGTGTCAGCAGTGATTTTGAAGCTGATGGCCAAAACGGCAGAAGAACGCTACCAAAGCGCCTATGGTATTCAGCGGGATTTGGAGGAATGCCTGAGCCAGTGGCAGCGGTCTGGTTCGATCGCCCCGTTTCCTCTGGCGGAGCGCGATCAATGTGGCACGTTCAGCATTCCCCAAAAGCTCTATGGGCGGGAAATGGAAGTGCAACAGCTTTTGGATGTGTTCGATCGCGTCAGCGCGGGAAATACGGAAATGGTGCTGGTGGCGGGCTATTCCGGCATCGGCAAATCGGCTTTGGTGAATGAGGTGCATAAGCCGATCGCCCGCCAGCGTGGGTACTTCATCAGTGGCAAGTTTGACCAATTTCAACGTAATATTCCCTACGCTTCACCCATTCAAGCATTTCGTGAACTGGCACGACAGTTGCTGACCGAAACAGAGGAGCAAATTGCCGTTTGGCGCGCAAAATTAACCGCCGCTTTGGGCAACAATGGATCAATCATTACCGATGTGATTCCCGAACTGGAATCGATCATTGGTTCTCAGACCCCAGCGCCAGAATTGCCCCCTTCCGAAGCCCAAAATCGCTTCAATTTGGTCTTCCGTACCTTTATTCATGTATTTTGCCAGGTCGATCGGCCGCTGGTCATTTTTCTAGACGATTTGCAATGGGCTGATGCGGCTTCTTTGCAACTCATTGAACAGTTAATGACTGATCCTGATGGGCAATACCTATTGATGTTGGGAGCCTATCGGGACAATGAAGTGGACTCTATGCATCCCCTGTTGCGGATGCTAGGCACGATCGAAGCAGGGAGAGCCAAACTGCAAACCATTACCCTTAAGCCCCTGACGCTGGATCATGTGCTGACTTTGGTGGGGGATACCTTACACCGACCACCGGAAAGCGTGGAACCCATTGCCCAATTGCTGGTGCAAAAAACCCAGGGAAATCCATTTTTCTTAACGCAGTTGTTTAAATACCTCTATGTTGAAGGGGTCATTTGGTTTGAATCGGGGACGGGACAATGGGAATGGAGTTTTCAGCATTTGCCACCCATTGAAATCACAGAAAATGTGATTAGTTTGATGGTTCATGAAATTCAAAAATTGGATGTCTCTGTGCAACGGGCGCTGCAATTAGCCGCTTGCATTGGCAACCAATTTGATTTGGATATGTTGGCCATTGTCCATGAAAAATCCACAGCGGAGACTTCCACAGATTTGTGGCAAGCTCTGCAAGCAGGATTGGTCATTCCTTTGAATGCGGCTTATAAAATTCCGCAAGTGCTGGAAGATTGTAAAACAGTTGCGATCACCTACAAATTTCTGCACGATCGTGTGCAGCAAGCGGCCTATTCTTTAATTCCTAATGATGAAAAGCAACTCATCCATTTAACCGTGGGTCGCTTATTGCTCAACAGCATTGAACCCGATCGACTAGACGATTGTTTGTTTGATGTGGTGAATGCGATGAATGTGGGTTCTGCCCTCATTACGGATTCCCAAGAACAGCTACTTCTGGCGCGGCTGAATGATCGAGCAGGTAGTAAGGCTAAGGCAGCGGCGGCCTACAACTCGGCCCAAGAGTACTTCGCAACGGGCCGTCAATTACTGCCGGAAAATGCCTGGGACCGGGACTATGAATTAAGCCTCAATCTCTACACCGAAAGTGTGGAAGTTGAGTATCTATTAACTCAATTTGAAGAAGCGCAAACGCTTTCGGAAATCGCCTTGGAGCGCTCGCGATCGCTGCTCGATCGCACGAAAATCTATGAACTGAAAATTCAGTTTCTGATCGCTGAAAACCAGATGCACAGCGCGATCGAAACAGCTTTGCCTGTTTTGGAACTGCTAGGCTATCCCCTGGTGATTGATCCGCAATTGTTGCAACTAAATCAGCCGCTGCCGGAGTTGGATCAGTTGGCAGATTACCCAGAAATGAGCGATCGGGCTGCCTTGGCTGCCCTCGAAATTCTGATCATCATCACGGGCCCCTCTTACCAAGCAAGACCCGACTTGTTGCCCTTCATCGTCTTTCGGATGGTGAACATGTGCCTAGAGCTGGGCCATTCAGCCCTCGCCGCCTACGCCTATGGCATGTATGGATTGTTGTTGTGTGGTCCCTTAAATCAAATTGAATTGGGCTATCGATCGGGACAAATTTCTTTGCAAATTTTGGAGCAATATCCCTCGGATGCTCTGAAATGCAAAATCCACATGCTTTTCAATTCCTTTGTGGTTCATTGGAAAGAACCCCATCAAAATACGATTCAATTCCTTGAGCGCACAGTGCAAATGGGAATGGAAACGGGTGATGTGGTTTATGCCACCTACTGCGCCATGTGGTCTTGTGGCTACATGATGTTGGTGGGAACGCCCTTGACAGAAGTGGCCCGAGAGCAACAACTGTATATCGAATTGCTCCAGAAAATTAAACAGGATCATGGCTTATATCCAGCCATGACTTGGCGACAACTCACGGAAGCCTTGGAGTCGCCAGAAACACCCACTTCTCAACTGGAAGGCCGCTATATTAATCGCCAATTGGTTTCAGAAATTCAAGCTTCTGAAAACCAAATGCTGCTTTTCTTTATCTATTTTGCAGAGACTATTCTGGCCTATGTCATGAATGACTGGGAAGCAGCAAAAACCAAGGCGAATTTGGCTGACCAGTACCAAGCAGCAGCCACCGCTTCGATGTTGTCTGGTGGCTTCACATTTTATGCCGCATTGGTTTATCTCAAAACCACTCAACCCAGTGACTTGGCTGCTCTAAATGAAGAAGAACCAGATCGGCCTTCCACCTTAGAACTTTTGACGGCCAAGTTGGAAAATTGGGCACATCACGCACCAGAAAACTATCAAAGTAAATATGAATTGGTGCTGGCAGAAACGGCCCGTTGGCAAGGGGAAATTCTGCGCGCCATGGACTATTATGATCGCGCCATCAACACGGCCCAAGCCCATAGTCGCTGGCCTGAAGTGGCGATCGCGGCCGAGCGTGCCGCTGAGCTATATCACGACTCTGGGCGCGACAAAATTGCTAAGCAATATTGGCTGGATGCGGCTCATGCTTACGATCGCTGGGGAGCCAAAGCCAAAGTTGCCGCGCTCCAGGCCAAATCGCTGCCCTTACAAAATTTGTCGCCACGGCGGCCGCCCACCTTGCCGCCCACGGGCACTCAGCATTCCACCCATCCCCACACAACTGCCAGCACGGTGCTGGATATTAACACCGTGATTAAAGCGGCCCAAGCCCTTTCGGGGGAAATTGTCTTGTCGCAATTGTTAACCCAACTAACGCGACTAACCCTTGAAAATGCGGGGGCCCAAACGGGCTATTTGCTCCTCAAAGATCCCCAACAAAACAATCGGCTAACCGTGGTGGCTACCAGTCACGTGGAAGGGCAAATGGCCGTAGATGTTCCCCTAAACTGCCCCTTATCTCCGAGTTTATCTTTGCCGGTTTCCCTGATTCAATACGTGCAACGAACTCAAGAATCAGTGGTGTTGGGAAATGCCATGGCTGAAGGATTATTTACCAATGATCCTTACATTGCAAACCAGCAAATTCAATCGGTAATTTGTATGCCCATTACTCAACAAGGACAGTTGATGGGCGTTCTTTATTTGGAGAATAATTTGGCGATCGATGCATTCACGCCCGATCGCCTGGAAGTGTTGCAAATTTTGATGGCGCAGGCGGCGATCTCCATTGAAAACGCGCGCCTCTACCGAAACTTGGAAGACTACAGCAACAATCTGGAAAAGAAAGTGGCCGCCCGCACTCAGGAGCTAACCGAAAGAAACCAGCAGTTGAAGATTACGCTCCAAGAACTGCAACAAACCCAAGCGCAACTGATTCAAGCGGAAAAAATGTCGAGCTTGGGGCAAATGGTGGCCGGTATTGCCCATGAGATTAATAATCCTATTAGTTTCATTATGGGTAATATTACTCATGCTCGGTCTTACTTTTTAGACCTCCTGGATCTGTTAGCACTCCATGAGCAGCATTCCTCTGAAATTCATCCAATTGTTCAAGCAAGAATGCAAGAAATGGAGTTGGATTTCCTGAAAGAAGATCTGAACAATTTGTTCCATTCCATGCAAAATGGGGTCGATCGGGTGCGGCAAATTGTCCTAGGACTGCGAAATTTCTCGCGTTTGGATGAATCGGATCAAAAACAAGTAGACCTGCATGAAGGAATTGACAACACGCTGCTGATTTTGCAGCACCGATTACAGGTGCAAAGCCAACAGCCAGCAATCAGCGTGTTAAAAAACTATGGCGAAATTCCGTTGGTGAATTGCTACGCCAGTATGGTGAATCAGGTCTTTTTGAATATTTTGACCAATGCGATCGATGCCTTGCGATCGCCTGCCGGTTTTGCCTTGCAGCCCATGCCCGAAATTTCCATTGAAACTCGCAAAATTAGCGATCGAACTGTGCAAATTTCCATCACCGATAACGGCCCAGGCATGGAAGACAGTGTGCGCCAAAAAATCTTTGATCCCTTCTTCACCACAAAGCCAGTGGGCGAAGGCAAAGGATTGGGCCTATCGGTGAGCTACCAAATCATTACTCAACAACACCACGGACAACTATCTTGTCAGTCTGCCCCCCAACAGGGAGCAACATTAACGATTGAATTACCCATTGATGGCCCCGCTTAAGTTGTTGAAGATCTTGTCAAACCCAATGAGCCTTTGCCAGAATTTCTTCAATTGAATGAGTTGGCTATGCGTCCATCTCATGAGTTCATTTGAGTTCATTGATTAACCATTACCATGATCAGTCAATTACGAATCGGGGTGGCCGGACCAGTGGGTTCTGGAAAAACAGCCCTGGTGGATGCTTTGTGTAAAAAATTGCGCGATCAATATAGTCTGGCGGTGGTGACCAATGATATCTATACCCAAGAAGATGCTCAATTTTTAGTTCGGAGTGCTGCCCTTTCTCCTGATCGAATCGTGGGTGTGGAAACCGGCGGTTGCCCCCACACGGCTATCCGAGAAGATGCTTCCATCAACCTGGTAGCGATCGAGCAATTAGAGGCTAAATTTGCGCAGGGCGATCGCCCCATTCAAATCACCTTTGTTGAAAGTGGGGGAGATAACTTGGCCGCCACGTTCAGCCCGGAGTTAGTTGATTTAACGATTTACGTGATTGATGTGGCAGCCGGTGACAAAATTCCTCGTAAAGGGGGGCCGGGCATCACCAAATCTGATCTCTTGGTGATTAATAAAATCGATTTGGCTCCCCATGTGGGTGCTGACTTAACGGTCATGGAACGGGATGCCCAGAAAATGCGAGGCGATCGCCCTTTTCTGTTCAGCAATCTGAAAACGGGCCATGGGTTGCCAGAAATTATTGGCTTTATTGAACAGCAGTTACCCCCAGTTTCCTAGGGAATGTTTGAACCATCACAGCCTATCAGAAGCCTATCAATTGCCTGATTTTACTTCACGATGAATCAGCAGGTTAATCCGTGGGTTCATCATGAATCAATGGGCAAACGAATCAAAAACTCAGTTCCCTGATTGAGTTGGGATTGCACATCGATCGACCCGCCATGTTTGGTCACCACAATTTCTTGGGCGATCGATAGGCCAATTCCTGTGCCTTGGTTCACTCCCTTGGTCGTAAAGAGGTAATCAAAAACCCGAGCGATCGTTGCCTCATCCATTCCCTTAGCATTGTCAGCAATGCCAATCACGATCTGATTCGTTTCTAACTTTGTGGTTACGGTAATTTGATAGGAGCGGGCTGGTAAATTTTCAAGGCTCTGCTCCATGGCGGACTCGTCGATCGCGTCAATGGCATTAGCCAAAATATTCATAAATACCTGATTTAGTTGTCCTGGAAAGCAGTAGATTTCAGGCAATTTCTCATAATTACGAATCACCCGGATTTCAGAGCGATGATTCGTAGCCTTCAGGCGATATTTTAAGATTAGAATCGTGCTGTCCAGATTCTCTGTCAGTTGGGCCCTGACTTTTTGATCGGTGTCCGATCTCGTGAATGCTCGCAAACTTTTACTAATTCCAGTCACCCGATCGGTGGCATTGTGCATGGATTCAAACAATTTAGGAAAATCTTCCTCTAAAAACTCTAAATCAATATCCTCAGCATGTTCCACAATATCCCTTCTAGGTTCAGGATATTGCTTCTGGTAAAGCCGAATATGTTCCAACAAATAGTTGGCATATTCTTTCGCATTTTCAATGCTGCCATTTAAAAAGCTGATCGGGTTGTTAATTTCATGGGCAACCCCAGCAATTAAATTTCCCAAAGCAGACATTTTTTCACTTTGAACCATTTGCGCCTGAGTGAACTTCAACTCCTCAAGAGTCCGCTCTAGGGTTCGATTTTGCTGAATTAACGTTCTGGCCTGATGCTCCAAAACATGATTGGCAACCTTTAAATCTGCGAATGCTCGATCTAGCTTCACCTTAGCAGTGTTTTGCTCAGCCAAAGTTGCCGTCAAAATTAATGATGTAAAAACCACCACCACGATAAACGACTGTAAACCCATCAACGACTGATTCAGGTGAGGGCTGGCAAAACTGCCCAACCCGCGCACTGTGCCCAAAATAGCCATCAAAGAAATCAAGAAAGCTGTGAAATTAGCCCCCAAATCTCCAAAACGGAAAACAGCCCAAATTAATAAGGGAATCAAAACATAGGCGATGGATTGTCCATTCCAAAAAGCAGAAAAACTGATCAAGAAAACACTTAAACATAAAAATAAGAATTCAATTTCTTTGCTTGGAATCACCTTGATTCCTAATCGTGATAAAACACCTTGAAAAGAATGTGGATTCACAATTTTGCGATTTAAGACATGAAAAATAAGCTGTGATAGGTTGCGACAACTCAGTTGATTCAGTTTTAGGTAGCGATATCCGCTCAAAATGAGTGGTGTCAAAATAAAAATACCGGCAACGTTAGAAATCCACCAGGTTAACCAAGTGCTAGGAGCATGTTCAAAAAAATCGATTTTCCCAGCAGCAGCTAACATGCCTACGCCCATTGTTGCGTTGACAACGGGGCCCAGCAATCCTGCGTAAACCAAAAATCGAATGGTGTCAGAAACTTGGCTAAATGGATATCGACTGCGGGTTGACTGTTTAAATAAATAGGTTCCTAATTGAGTGCCCGCAGTAGTTCCGGCAGCAATGCCCAGTACGGCTACGGTAGATAACAGCAGGGTGATCAGATTGCGATCGCCCCAAAAGGCTTGAATATTAGCCCCTAAGGATCCTAAAAAAACGCCGGGAAGCACGCCTCTGCCACAGAGCAGGACAATGCCAACGGCAAATCCATCCGGTGGCCAAACTGGGGTGACTGAGTTTGGCGTGGAAGCGACGGCCCGGGACAGCTCTGCCAGGGCATCGTAAACCAAGGCGGTTGCCAAGATTGACCCGAAGTGAAACTTTTGCAGCCACGCTAGGGATTTGCGAGCTGTGATGACGTTGATGATCTGTTCCATAGATTTCCAGTGGCCGATCGAGCTATTGAGTATTACGTCGATCAATGAAAAAGTCGTGAAAATATTCAGCAAATTTGTGCAAATCCAGACAAATTAGGGCTTGCTCCCATTAATTACCCTAAATACAAGCCTTTTGGTAGTCTAAGCTTCAGACAAATCCCAATCAGTCAGTTTTTAGAAGTAGTTGAGTAATTGTTAGAGCTTTTAAAATATTTGTATGAGGTTCAAGTCTCTATTAATCAATTATCTTTTGTTGGTTAATAAGATTCTTAAATTTTAATTTCGCGTTGTTATTTATACAAATAAATCAATTCCCGTTCCTTTTGATTATTTTAGATTGTTGCTTTATGAGTCCTTTGAATTGCAATTTGATGCTATGAAATAGATGGCAGGTGAGAAGAATTTGATCGATTTGGTGACTTAAATGGCATTCAACGAATAAGATATCGAGCGTAATTTTTTAAATTTAAAAAATTATTAATTGTACGATTCGTTTAAACTTCTACACAAAAATCAACGTAAACCTATGTGACCTCAATCGATCAAGTCAGCCCCTGAAATCGATCGAGCCAGGCCGGCCCCTGGGCGCTTTACACAGAATCCATTCACGGCGCTGGGTCTGGTTAGTGTTTGCCTCGCTGTGGCTAGAGTTCTCCCCATTTCCGAAGCAGGTTGGCATGGGTTTTGGCAATGAGGTCAAACTCGGGCGTTTTGCCGGTTTTGGCAAATAGCGATTGGCGGGCGGTGTCCAGGTCAAAGAGCAGCTCTCGCTCGGCAGGATCTTTAACAAGACTTTGGATCCAAGTGACGGCCACCAGTCGCACGCCCTGGGCGATCGCCTCCACGCGGTGCAGGGTGGAGGAGGGATAGAGCACCATGGCCCCGGCTGCGAGCTTGAAGGTTTCTTCGCCATTGGTGGTTTCAATCACCAATTCGCCACCGTCGTAGGTTTCGGGCGATCGCAAAAATAGGGTGAGAGACAAGTCCGATCGAATCCTGGGATCACTGCCCATGAAAGCGTTGTCCACGTGGCTGCCGTAGGCCATGCCGGTTTCGTAGCGACTGAACAAAATCGGCCCGATCGCCTTGGGTAGTGCTGCCATTTGAAACAACGGATTGCGCCATAGGGCCTGTTGCACCAACGTTCGCAAGGGGCCAAAGGCGGGGTCTGTGCTGGCCAGTTGGGTGTTTTGCTTCACGAGCTTGGCGTGCCAGCCAGCGGTGGCCTGGCCGTCAATAAATGTTGCGCCTGCCAGTTGCGCCTCAATGGTGGCCAGTTCCGCCGCGCTCAGCACATTAGCAATAGAAATAATCATTAGTCTTTTTAATTGCAGATCTTTTTCTTAGAAAAATTACTACAGTTTGGCAGTAAGCGGCTGAGGTCTCTGGAGCAGGGTGAACTCCAAAAATGCTCAATTTCAAGAAATACAAGCATTTTCCCGATTGCGGCTGCTCTAGTCTGGTTCCAGAAAGCGGGACAAGCACCTGTTATACTCTTGCAAGTAATTCGCAATTTTTGATCTCCGCTCCAATTTCTGGAGGGGCCAATCGGCGCGCCCAAGCACCCTCTGCCCAGCAATCGTTGCCCCTGGCGATCGGATCTTTAGCCATCAGACTTCAGCAGCCATGAAAAATAAGACAAAACTTTGGGTTGGCATTGGTGCATATCTGTTAACGGCCCTGAGTCCCACGGGCTGTGCGGTTGCCCCTCAGCAAAATGCAGCGGTCTCAACCCAAGAAGCGGCCTCGCCTGGGGCTGAATCTCCCGTGGCTTCCGCAACGGCCTCGCCTGGGGCGGTGGCTTCGGAACTGGATCCCTGTCGGCGGGGCGCTGGCGGTGAAGGTGGTGAAGGTGGTGAAGGTGGCGAAGGGGCCGAAGACAGCAGTGCTGCGGTCACACCGAACCCGGCCATTAAGCCAGAGGAGCTTCAGAAAGCGGTGGCCGATTACAAGACCTATGTGGTGCAAGAGGTCGATCGCCTGGTGACCGATACGAAGGTGTTTACCGATCGAGTAATTGCCGGAGATGTGGCGGGGGCGAAAGCGGTGTATGGCTCATCGCGGTTGGGTTGGGAACGCATTGAGCCGATCGCCTCGTCCTTTGCGGCCCTGGATGGGGCGATCGATGCGCGGGTGGATGACTTTAAAGGGGAAGACGACCCGGCATTCACAGGTTTCCACCGCATTGAAATGGGGTTGTTTAAATACAACACCACCAAAGGCTATGAACCCTTCGCCCGCAAGCTGATGACGGATCTTCAGGGTCTAAAAACCTGCGTGGCTTCCCTGGAAATTGAGCCGAGGGATATGGTTCGCGGGGCTTCGGAACTGATTGAAGAAGTCTCCCTGGGCAAAATTACCGGCGAGGAAGATCGCTACAGCCGTCTGGATTTTTGGTCATTCCGCGCCAACTTGGAAGGCTCCCAAAAGGTTGTGGATTTGGTGCGGCCCATGGTGCAGCGAATTCAGCCCACGGTGCTGCAACGGGTCGATCGGGATTTTGCGGCCGTGAATCAGGTTTTGGAGAAATATAAGCTGCCCAATGGCGACTTCATGACCTACGACAAGCTTGCAGCCGCCGACAAAAAGCGCTTACAGGCAGATTTGGCCAAGCTTGCGGAAAACATTTCCAAACTACGGGGTGTAATCGGTGTTTAGGGCTAAATAGCCGTTATTCCTGCCTGCTATACCAACGGAGCAAACATCGTTTTTGAGGAAATTTCTGAGGGAAGATTCATGGTAAAACCACGCTTTTCCTGGAGTCGGCGGCAACTCCTGGGACGGGGATTGGCGATCGCCGTTGGTGCAGGCCTGGGCCTGTGGCAGGGTCAGCGTTGGTGGGGCGATCGCTCCGAAGCCGCTGCCCTGGCGGAGGCGATTCCCTTTTGGGGCCCTCACCAACCGGGCATCGCCACACCGGATGTGGCCGCTGCTTTGGTGGTGGCTCTGGACGTGACCGCACGCGATCGCCAGGAACTGACTCAACTGTTTCAAACCCTGACCGATCGCATTGCTTATTTGATGGCCGGTGGTGCCCTGAAGCCCTTGGATCAGCGCTATCCCCCCAGCGGCTCCGGTATTTTGGGCGACGAATTTCCCGCCGATCGGCTCACGGTCACCGTTTCCGTGGGGGCTTCTCTGTTTGACCAACGCTACGGCCTGGCCGCCGCCAAACCCCGTCATTTGACGGAAATGCCCAATTTCCCGAACGATCGCCTCGATCCCCAGCTTTGCCATGGCGACTTGCTCTTGCAGTTTTGCGCCAACCACGAAGAAACCAACATCCACGCCCTGCGCGACATCCTGAAGCAGTTGTCGGGGTTGGTGGTTTTGCGTTGGCAAATGGCCGGTTTCCAGCAGCCCGATCGCGACCCCCATCCCCGCCGCACTACCGTGCGCAACCTGTTGGGGTTCAAGGACGGCACGGTGAACCCGAACCCGAAAGACGAGAAATTAATGAACCGATTGGTTTGGGTTTCTCGCAACAGCCCAGAACCGGCCTGGACGGTCGGCGGTTCCTATCACGTGGTGCGAATTATTCGGATGTTTGTGGAGTTTTGGGATCGAACTCCCTTGGATGAGCAAGAAGCGGTGATGGGGCGATCGCGCAGTAGCGGTGCGCCCTTGGGTTACCGCCACGAGGAAGAGATTCCAAACTATCAACGGGCCGGCAAAGCAATTCCCCTCGATTCCCATATTCGGTTGGCAAATCCGCGCAATCCCGGCATGGGAGAACATCAAATTTTGCGCAAAGGATTCCACTACTCCCGCGATATCGATCGCGCCGGTCAGTTGGACATGGGCTTGCTCTTTTTAGCCTTTCAACAGGATGTGAAAACTGGCTTTGAAGCCATTCAAAATCGGCTGAATGGTGAACCCTTGGAGGAATACATTAAGCCGATCGGGGGCGGCTATTTCTTTGCCCTTCCTGGCGTGCCCGATCGCGACAGTTACTTGGGTCAGTCTCTGTTGCAATCGGTGTAATGGCAATCGGTGTAATTTAGACGGCGCAGCTTAAGGCGCATTGACCCAACCAATCGATCAAATCAATCGATCGATCAAATGAATTAACTAAGCAAGGTGATTCAGGCCGAATTGGACAGAGCTAGATCGAATAATGCAGCGGAAACGCCTTTGCTCCCTTGGGCTTGACGTAAACCCGTTGCTGGGGCGAAAGATCTAATTCATCAAATCGTTCCCGCGTCAGATGGGCCGTCATCACCTGCCCATCATCCAACACCAATTCCGCCTGAATTTCCCAACCCAAATGCACCAGCCGACTAACGCGGGCCGGAGCCGTGGCCTTGTCCGGTGCTAGTTCAATCACCACATCATGGGGCCGCAGGAAAATTTCCGGCTCCGTGGAATCAATGCCGTGAGCCTGGAAGATTTGGGAATCGCTGGGCAGGATGTTCACCGGCCCAATGAACTTCATCACAAAAGGCGTGGCGGGGCGATCGTAAATTTCAGCGGGCGAGCCAATTTGTTCAATCCGCCCATGATTCACAATCACGATTTCATCGGCCACTTCCATCGCTTCCTCTTGGTCGTGGGTCACAAAAACCGTGGTCACATGCACTTCATCGTGCAAACGCCGCAACCAGGCCCGCAAATCCTTGCGCACCCTCGCATCCAATGCCCCAAAGGGTTCATCCAGCAGTAACACCTTCGGTTCCACAGCCAACGCCCGCGCCAGGGCCACCCGCTGCCGTTGGCCGCCGGACAGTTGGGAGGGGTAGCGATCGCCCAACCCCGAAAGCTGCACCAACTCCAGTAGCTCATCGACGCGCTGGCGCACCTTGGCGCGATCGGTCTTTTGTAATTCCAACCCAAAGCCAATGTTTTGGCGCACGTTCATGTGCTTAAACAGGGCGTAGTGCTGAAACACAAAGCCGATGTTGCGTTCTTGTACGGTTTGGTCGGTGGCATCTTTGCCAGTGAGCCAAATTCGCCCGCTGTCCGGCTTTTCGAGGCCGGCAATCAACCGCAACAGGGTTGATTTACCGGATCCCGACGCACCCAACAGGGCCACCAGCGAACCGGACTCTAAACTAAGGCTGACGTTATCGACGGCCAGGAAATCGCCAAAGCGTTTGGTGACGTTTTCTACGACGATGCCCACGATGCCGTTGCTCCCGATGCGAAAGGTTGACCCCATTATGCAATGGATAGGTGGCCGATCGACTAAAAATCTCCACTTTCTCGGTCGTGTTACCGGGGTTTGGAGTTAAATTCCAGTCGGCTCAGGGCGCAACTTCAACCGGTTAAATCAACCGGTTAATTCAACCGATTGATTTAACTGCGATGCAGGATGCTAGTCTCCTTGAAACATCTCAAAAAAGTCCCTAAACAGGGCTATGCCCTTGATCGGCGAGCGTTGGATAGTCCGTGTAGCCGATATGCAAATCTTGATCGCCCTTTCCGTAGAATGTTTTGAAATCTGGCGGATTTAAATCTGCATTGATCGCCAAACGTTCGGGTAAGTCAGGATTGGAAATGAAGGGCCTGCCAAATGAAACCAGTTCCGCCAAACCCGATTCAAGCACTTGTGCCGCGCTGAGGCGATCGTAATTACCGTTGGTGATGATAGTTCCTTGATAGTTCGATCGTAAGGTTGCCAAAACGGGATTTAAAACGGCATCGGTTGCCAAATCAGTCTCATTCGGCTCCATCAAATGGACATAGGCTAAATTGAAGGCGTTGAGGGCGGAAAGCAAATAGCTAAATAAGGCTTGGGGATCGGAGTCTCGCATTCCATAAAATGTGTTACTAGGAGATAGCTTGATCCCAACGCGATCGCCCCCAATAGCGCTACAAATAGATTCAACAACCTCCAGTGCAAAGCGTGATCGATTTTCAATCGAACCACCATATCGATCAGTTCGTTGGTTCGATTCATCCTGCAAAAATTGATCAATAAGATATCCAAAAGCGCCATGTAGCTCTACGCCATCAAAACCAGCCCTGATCGCATTTTTAGCCCCTTGAGTAAACTGCTCGATAATGACCGGAATTTCATCGATTTCAAGGGCGCGCGGCGTTTCCAAGCTGACTTTTCCAATCGGCGTATGCAATGTCCCGATCGCCGCGATCTCACTGGGAGCCACAGGCGTTTCTCCACCCAACAGTGCCGGATGAGCAATGCGGCCGCTATGCCACAATTGCAGAAAAATTCGCCCTCCTTGGTTGTGTACTGCATCAGTAACCTGTTGCCAGCCGGCCACTTGGGCTTCGGAGTAAACACCAGGACAGTTAATGTAACCATTACTCAGAGGAGAAATCATTGTGCATTCAGTTACGATCAGTCCCGCAGAAGCCCGCTGAGCGTAATAGGTTGCCATTAAGGATGAAGGGATCGAGTCGATCGCTCGAAGACGGGTCATGGGAGCCATCACGATTCGGTTGGGCAAGAGCAACGCTCCCAACTGCATGGGCGTAAATAGATGAGTGGACGGGTTCATATTCGTTGCCTCACTTCCAAAAATGCTCAAGAAATTAATGCTCAAGAAGTTGCTGTGACGGTGCTCGAATTTTCTGAATGCTTGGGTCTAGTATTTTCCTGGTCTTTTTAACCTCTCCGAGAACTTGTTTTTCAGCTAAATTCAGAACTGATAAAAATTACGATCAAAAGACTATCAAAAACGATCTGACTCGACTAAATTTGAGCTTTATTGTAGCTAAGCAGTTGCCTATTTCAGGGTTGAATTCAATTGCCAAGGTAGATGCTTTCAATGGCATGAAGGTTTAACCAAAAAGCAAGTTAGTCAATTGGGCTTGACAGCAGCGGGGTTAGTATAGAATCTTTTTCCAAAGGAAACAATAAGGCACCAAATGGTGCGTGACCTCTGGCATGATTCGTCAATTTCCTGAACCAGACCTGTTCACGCTGAATTGCCCTACTCAGCAAGTGCTAGACATTGTGGCGCACAAGTGGGTTGTCATCATTTTGTATTGCTTGGCCTATGGGCCAAAACGGTACGGCGAAATTCATCGCCGAATAGATGGCATTTCGCAGAAGGTTTTAACGCAATCTCTCAAGAGTTTGGTGGTTAACGGACTGGTGAATCGACGGGTTTTGTCGGGCACTCCTGCTAATGTGGAATATTCACTTTCGGAGTTGGGATTGAGTTTGATTGAGCCGTTGATGGAAATTGCAAATTGGTCGCGAGCGCATTTTTCTGAAATTTTGGCGGCTCGAAACCAACTGGCCAATGACACTTCAGAGTCGCTTCAAAAATGAGACGAAATGATTCATGAATTAATAAATGGCTTAAAGAGTCGCTCAAAATGGCTCAAAAATGATTCAAAAAATGATGAATTTGAAAATAATTAGCTGTTTGGTAATCTGCATGACACCAATGAGCCGACTAGCACTAAATTTATGTGAAGCGTGGGCCTAAACCCAGGGCGATTTGCAGTTGGGTTTCGCGCAACGGCCAGCAATTCCCTAGAGTTCTCCTGCCGCGTCGGCCGATCGCCCCAGTCGATCGAGCCATTGGCGCAAGAGGGCATTCACTCGATCGGGCGCTTCATCGTGGGGACAATGGCCCGCTCCCTCGATCGGCACAAACTCCAAACGCGGTGAACAACCGACAAATTGTTGGGAGAGGGCGAAGGGAATGAGTCGATCGCGCGTGCCCCACAACAGGAGCACCGGAATTTGAATGTGGTTCAACACCCGCCGAATGGGGGGCGAAAACCGGCTGCTGGCCATGGCGCGGATGATTTGGGCAAAGGTGCGGGCCGCCCCCCGATCGCGGGCCGGCTCCGTCAAAATTTCCACCAACTCCGGATCGATCGCCCCGGGATCTCCCCAAGCCAAGCCAGCCCAGCGCCGCACCACGGCCGGCCGGCGCACCCCATAAAAAACAGCCTGCAACAGCCAGGGAGAAGCCACCAAAGCCTCCAGCCCCAGCACCAGCGGGCGCAGGGCCCTGGGAATAATTTCCTCGCGCATGGATGGATCGGGCAAGCTAATGGCCACGGCCCCACAAACCATTTCGGGGTAGCATTCCGCCACCGTGAGGGCAATGGCCGAGCCGATCGAGTTGCCCACCACCACCGCCGGAACCCCAATGAAGGTTTGCCAAAACTCCCGCACCTGCTCCGCCCAAAAGTAGGCATCGTAGGCCACCGATGGTTTGCAGGATGCGCCAAAGCCGACCAAATCGAGGGCATAAACCGGGTGGTGAGTGGCCAGGGCTTCCATGTTGGAGCGCCAATAGCCGATCGAGGCCCCAAACCCATGCAGCAACAAAATGGGCGGCCCGCCATTCACCGCCGGGCCGGGCAGGAAGCTGTAGCGGGTTGACCAACCGCGCCAAACCCAATCACGCCGATCGCCCACGCGATCGACCCACGATCGCGCCGGGCGTTGAGGGACTGGGGGTTGCGGGTCGGTTGTGGCCAGTGGAGTTGCGTTCATGGGGTGTTGTGGCCGAATACTTTTGATCGAGCGGCCTTGATGGTCGAATGGCCTCGATCGAGGCACTGGATCACAAAGACCATCATGATTCAGTTGCCTGGATCAAATACTAAGAAATCTTGCGAGTTTATTGACATCCTTAGCTGCACCTTAGCCGATCAAACCCCCTATTTCCAAGGCGCGATCGCCCGAAAAGTCCCTCATCCCATCCACCCCTGGCACAGAGTAAAATAGGTGGCAGTCTCTGTTGTTTTGGGCCAAGTCTGTCCCGCAGCAGCCAGACGCTGAATGGTTCAATACCGTTCGACACCATTCAATTGATTGCTCGATCGTGCTAAG
Organism: Limnothrix sp. PR1529; assembly: GCF_002742025.1. Classification (NCBI taxonomy): domain Bacteria; kingdom Bacillati; phylum Cyanobacteriota; class Cyanophyceae; order Pseudanabaenales; family Pseudanabaenaceae; genus Limnothrix; species Limnothrix sp. PR1529. The sequence continues at coordinate 20,981 of NZ_LIRO01000037.1, read as the reverse complement.
ACGGAAGCAAATCGCCTCAATCGCCCCAGGCGATCGGCTGTTTCCCGCCTTAGCAACGCTGGCCCAGCCTAAACAAACTTCAAAAGCTCCATTCACAGCGATCGCGCTACCCCAGAATCCATTTCACCAATGCCACCAGTCATCGACAAACGCAAACCCGCGAATCTTCCCCCCATCAACGAAAACATCCGCTTTCCCGAAGTGCGCCTGATTGATGCAGACGGCGCACAGGTTGGAATCATCCCCACCTACGACGCACGCCGCATGGCCGAGGAAAAGGAACTAGACCTCGTGCTGATTAGTGACAAGGCCGTGCCGCCCGTTTGCCGGATCATGGACTACGGCAAATATAAGTTTGAGCAAGAAAAGAAGGCGCGCGAGGCCAAGAAGAAGCAGCATACGGCTGACGTGAAAGAAGTCAAGATGCGCTACAAAATCGACCCGCACGATTACCAAGTGCGGATCCGCGCCGCTGAACGCTTCCTCAAGGCCGGCGACAAAGTGAAGGCTACGATCACCTTCCGGGGGCGGGAAATTCAGCACGCCCACCTGGCGGAAACCTTGCTCAATCAAATGATGCAGGATCTGCAAGAAGTGGCTGAGGTGCAGCAAGCACCGAAGCGGGAAGGCCGCAATATGATGATGCTGCTGTCACCCAAGCGGGAAAAGTAACCTTCGGCAAGGATGGCCAGGGGTGAAAACTGGGTGATGGCACACGGGGGCCCCTGGGCCCAACCGTGATCATTAGATTGACGAGCCGTCCATGGTTTTGTCACCCTTGTGTGGTGGGGGGCGTGCGATCGCGCGCCCCTCTGCCCTTGCCCGTCCGCCCACTCCATTTGATTGACCGATCGCCCATGGATGCCAACTATCAGGGAACCCGAGGCGGCGCATGGCAACAGGTGCTGCGCTGGCTGAACCTTCGGCCCGAAGAAGGGGAACGCACTTGGTTGATGTTCGCCTTCTACACCACCACCACCGTGGGGTTGAGTTGGCTGGATAACAGCACGGCGGGTCTGTTTGTCGATCGCTACGGGGCCGTGGGTCTGCCGCTCATTTATTTGGGCAACGCGGCGATCGGGGCCTTGATGGGCTTTGCTTATTCCCTGATGCAGAAGGTCATTCCCCTGCGTCAGACGATCGTCTTGATTCCGATTTTGATTGCCCTGCCCCTGGTGGCCTTTCGGGCGGGATTGGGTATTGAGCACCTGGCGGCGATCACGGTTTTTGTGATGCGGCTGTGGCTGGATGTGACCTATGTGCTCAATGACATCAACACTTCCATCACTGCCAACCAGCTTTTTAACATTCGGGAAATTAAGCGCACCTATCCCCTCATCAGCAGTGGTGTGCTGGTGGCGGATGTGATCAGCGGTTTTTCGCTGCCGGTGCTGTTGGATTGGGTGGGGCTGCCGAATGTGTTGCTGTTGGCGGCCGCCACGATCGCCTTTGGGGGCGGCATTTTGTTTTATTTGGGCCGGGCCTACAGCCAGGCCTTCCCCGATTCCCCCAGTCGCTACACCGAAGAGTCCCAGGCGGATTCTAATCGTCGGCTGCAGGGGCCCCTGCGCAGCTATGCGGGCTGGCTGGTGGCCTTTTTCATGCTGGCGCAGGTGTTGTTTCTGCTGGTGGAATTTCAGTTTTTTGATCGACTGGAGTTGCAGAGCAAAACGACGGCGGGCACGGGCACCGGGGGTGACGTGGCCAGCGAGATTGCCAGTTTTTTGGGACTGTTTAACGGGGTGTTGGGGTTGGCGGAGTTGCTGACCCAATGGCTGGTGTCCAGTCGGGCGATCGAGCGGATTGGCCTGTTTCGATCGGCGGCCATTTTGCCCACGGCGGTGCTGATTTCCGGGGTTTTGGCCCTGTTGAGCATTCCGCTAGCGGCCCATGGATTTTCGGGCGCGTTCCTGGGGGCGATCGGCCTGAAGTTCATGGATGAGCTACTGCGCTACACCCTCTTTGCCAGCACCAACCCAGTGCTGTTCCAGCCCATTCCCGACAGCGTGCGGGGCAGCATCCAAGCCCGGGTTCGCGGCGTGTTTGAGTCGCTCTCCACGGGGCTGGCGGGGCTGCTGATTTTGGGGACGGTGTTTGTTTGCAAGCACTTTTTACCACCGGACTACCTGGAAGCCCAAAGCTGGATTGTGCTGGGGGCGATCGTCATTTTGGCGGTGCTCTGGGTGGTGGCGGTGTTGGGGTTGCGATCGCGCTACATCAGCCTGTTGGTGATCAGCGCCGAGCGGGGCCGGCTGGGCACGATGGATGTGGACTCTTCCACCCTGCGCCAGGCGGTGATTGAGGCCCTGGTGCAACCGGGAACCACCCCCGAAGACAAGCGATCGTGCATCGAACTCCTGAGCCGCATTGACCCCGAGCGGGCCAGTGAAGTGCTGGCTCCCCTGCTGACCGGGTTTCCGCCCGTGCTGCAAAAGCAATGTTTGGAAGTGATGCTGGAGCGGCCCCAAACGGACTATCTCGCGCAAGTGCGGGCCCTGATTGTCCAGCAACCACCGCCGGAGGTACTGGCGGCGGCCCTGCGCTACGTCTGGATTACGGAATCCGATCAGGATGTGCGCCATTTGCAGCCCTACCTGCGGCCGGAGGTGGATCCCATGGTGCGGGGCACGGCGGCCTCGTTAATCATGCGCCGAGGATCCGCGAGCCAAAAGGCCGAAGCCACCAACAGTTTGCGCCGAATGCTCACCAGCGGCGATGTGCGAGAGCGGGTGATGGGTTGTCGGGCCTTGGGCGAGGCGGCCTATCTCCAGGCCCTGCGGTTGTATGTGCCGGATTTGCTTCAAGATTCATCGGTAGAGGTGCGTTGCGCCCTGCTGGAAGTGATTGCCTCGGCCCGGCTGGAAGACTATTACCCGGCCCTGTTGCGGGGGCTGAATTACAAGAGCACCCGGGAATCGGCCCTGCGCGGGTTGACCAAGCTGGAGCATGAGGTGCTGCCGATGCTGTTGGAAATGGCGGAGGACTGCCATAAGCCGGATCTGATGCGGATGCAGGCCTGGGGGGCGATCGGGCGCATTAGCACCTCAGAAGCCTTGGATATTTTGGTGTCGCGGTTGTTGGTGTCCTGGGGAGCCACCCGCCAAACGATTATGCGCACCCTGCTGAAGCTGCCCGATGACGCGGGGATTGAGGGCGTGTTGCGGCGGATTGGGCGAAGTGGGGTGGAAATGGCGATCGACCAGGAGTTGCGCTACGTGGGGCAATTGGCGGCGGCGCTGGTGGATTTGTCGGAAGCGTCCCTCACGGGGCGGGAGGCGGATCTGCTGCGCCAGTCCCTGCGCGATTCGATTCAGGATGCCCATGAACGGCTCTTTTCCCTGATGAAGTTCCTCTACCCGATCGGGTCGATTCAAGCGGCTTCCTTCAATTTGCGATCGGGGTCGCGGGAGTCCGTGGCTCGGGGCTTGGAGATTTTGGACAATACGCTGGATATTCCCAGTAAGCGGGCGGTGTTGGGAATTTTTGACTCCGCCAACGATCGCGATCGGCTGGCGGCGGTGAATGAGCTGATGCATTACCAACCCATGCCCCCGCGCGATCGGGTGCGGCGGCTTTTGGATTTGCGCTATTTCCTGTCCGATTGGCCCTTGGCCTGTTGCTTCCATGTGGCGCGGTCTTTGCGCTGGAGCTTGACGACGGATCAAACCCTGGCCTGTTTGCGTCACCCACGCGGCTTTGTGCGGGAAGCGGTGCTAGCCTATTTGGAGTTGGCTTCTCAGCGGATGTTGGCGGAAATTTTGCCCCGGATGGTGCATGATCCCGATCGCCTGGTTCTAGCCCAGGTGCAACATCTGGCCCAGGGGTTGGGCGTTGCCCTGCCCACCAAGTCCGCCGAGGCTTCGGGCCCTGCCTAGGGACTGGGGTGGCTCCGGGTTGATTGAACTCTGCCCGCGAAGAACCCCCAGCCCAGCACTCGCCACTCCCACAAAGCGGGATAAGATAGCGGGGTGTTGAGCCTTCATCATGTCGTTTCACCTCCAGCCTTGCCCTCGCGGTGCATCAACCAGCTTTGAGTCATTGACCGCCTGGGGCCTGCTGCTTGACCCACCGCGCCTAGCCGCTCATGCTCACTAGCGTCGATCGCCTGCTCTTTATCCGCGAAGTCCCGATTTTTAAAGAACTGCGCGACGAGTTCCTCGTGCGGTTGGCTTCCTGCATGGATGAGTTATCGTTTTCTGCCAAGCAAACGATCTTCACGCAGGGGCAAGAGGGGCGATCGCTCTACATTGTGGTGTCGGGACGGGTGCGGGTGCATCTGAACGATCGAGATTTGGCCCATCTAGGGAAAGGATCCTTTTTTGGGGAAATGTCGCTGTTTGATGCGGAACCCCGATCGGCCTCCGTCACGACGATCGAACCCTGCGAATGCTTGATGCTGACCCAACAGCAGCTCTACGACGCGATCGACGAAACTCCCGATATTGCGGTGAATGTGATTCGGCTGCTCTCTCGTCGGATTCGGGAGCTGAATCAAAAACTGAATGCCAGTCGCGAATTGGACGGCAAAGGATCCGGATCAACCCTCTTACCGTCCAATTCCCAAAACAGCTAATAGCGCGACAGGCTTAATACATTGGGTCAAAGTTGTGGAGCCAGTCGTGGTAACAAGGGGCTTAAGCCCCTTGCTGCTTAGCGATCAGGTGACGGTAACAGCCATGTAATTTAACCCAGCGAATTAAGGCAGCCACGCCACTAGGGCCAACCGCGCCCGAGCCTAAACAAAGCGCCCAGTGAAGATCTTGAACTACAGGGCGATCGCTCCGGTAATGGCCTCAGTGCTGGCCAGTTTCACCAGCCGATCGCCCTGATCCTCGCGGCCCAGAACGGGGAAATCGGCCCAAGCTAAGCCGCCCGATCGACCCGTGTTGGTGCTGATCCACCACAGGCCGTGATCGGCCACCGGAGCCATGGCCGCCAGCCGATCACCCCGCGCCAGGGTCAGAAAATTGCTGCCCGCTTCGCCCAATTCATTCAGGCGCAGGCGATCCACCCGTAGTTGCTTGCCATAGCCCCGCTCGGTGATCAGGGCCAAGGTTTGCCCCGGGCTTAAGGTGCAACAGCCCAACAACCGTTCCGATCGGCTCACCTTCGTGGCCAAGGCTCCTTGGGTGTTGCGGTTGCTGACCGGTAGGGTCACCGCGTCCAGGGGCACAATCATGCCTCGGCCCATGGAAGTGGCCACCACCAGCCGATCGCCCTCGGATCCCAAGGCGGCGGCCACCAACTGATCGCCCTCCTTCAGCTTCAGGGCCACCAGGCCCCGCCCGGTAATTCGCTCAAATTCCCCCAGGGCCAAGCGCTTCACCCGCCCTTGCTGAGTGAGCACAATCAAATCCTGGGGCGGATTGGGGCGATCGGCAAAGTCCAAGGACAACACGGCCACAATTTCCCGGGCCAGGGCCGCCACCGAATCATCCGCACTTTGCAGGGCGGTCGATCGGGCCGATTCCGGCAGGAGGGTGACCAGGGGCAATCCTCGGGGCGCTTTTTTGCTAATGGGGGGAATGTCGCCCACCCGTAGGCTATAGGCCTTGCCCGATCGGGTGAGCACTAACAATTCCCGATCGGTTTGCGTATTAAAGGTCTGTACGGCGGCCTCGTCCCGTTCCGTCAGCTCGCCCGGCGTGGGTTCGCTGCGCCGTCGCTTGGGCGGAACCCGCCGTACATAACCCCGATCGCTCAGTTCCACGATCGCCGGTTCTGGAGCCGTGGGAGCCGCCACCGTTGGCGATTCCGTGGTCGCCTGCACCGTCGCTTCATCCAAAATTCGGGTGCGGCGCGGATCGGCAAATTTCTTTTTGAACGATCGCAGGTCTTTTTTCAGGAATTTCAGCCGTTCTTGTCGATCGTCCAACAAATTCGACAGCTCTGCTAGGCGCGATCGCAGGGTTTCCCGTTCCTCCAACAGCTTTTGGCGCTCCAGTCCCGTCAGTCGCCGCATGGGCATTCCCAACACCGCCTGGGCCTGGGAATCGCTCATGCCCAGCCGCACGGCCAACTGTGCCTGGGCGGTGGTTCCGTCCGGGGCAAACCGCAAAATCTCGATCGTTTCATCCAAATGGTCCAGGGCCAGCACTAACCCTTCCACCAACTCCAATCGATCGGCCACCTGCTCGCGATCGGCCGTCAATTGCTTGGTCAGGGTTTCTTCCCGGAACGCCAAAAAGACTTGGAGGGCCTGCTTCAGGCTCAACTGCTGGGGCTGGCGATCGACAATGGCCAGCAGAATCATGCCAAAGGTGGACTGCAAATCCGTTTGGCGATAAAGCTGCTTCAAAACCGCCGCCGGTTCCGCCTCCCGCTTCAGTTCAATGACAACCCGAATTCCGTCGCGATCGCTCTCATCCCGCAAGTCGCTGATGCCCGTCAGCTTGCCCAGGTTCACCAACTCGGCCATTTTTTCTAGCCAACTGGCCTTGTTGGTTTGGTAGGGCAGCTCCGTCACCACGATCGCCGTCCGTTTTTGGCGACCCCGCCCGCCGGGAATTTCCTCCACATGGGTCACCCCCCGCAGGACAATGCTGCCCTTGCCGGTGCGGTAGGCATCCTCAATGCCCTTGGTGCCGATAATTTCGCCCCCGGTGGGGAAGTCGGGGCCCGGAATCAGTTTCCACAGTTGCGCATCGGTTAAGTCCGGGCGATCGATCAGCGCCACCAACCCATCCACTAACTCGCCCAGGTGGTGCGGGGGAATATTGGTGGCCATGCCCACGGCAATGCCCGAACAGCCATTCAGCAACAGCAGGGGCAACTGCACCGGCAACACCACCGGTTCCTGTTGGGAACTGTCGAAATTGGGCGCAAAGTTAACGGTGGCCTCGCTCAGGTTTGCCAGGGCTGAAACCTGGGCAATTTCCGCCAATCGGGTTTCCGTATAGCGCATGGCGGCCGGTGGATCGTCATCGATCGAGCCAAAATTGCCATGGCCCTGCAATAGGGGATAGCGCATGGAAAAGCTCTGCACCATCCGCACCAGCGCGTCATAAACCGCCTTGTCTCCGTGGGGGTGATATTTCCCCAACACATCCCCCACCACCCGGGCACATTTGCGAAAGGGGCGATCGGGCGTTAACCCCAACTCATGCATCGCGTACAAAATCCGCCGATGCACCGGCTTGAGGCCATCCCGCGCATCCGGCAGGGCCCGGCCGACGATCGTACTCATGGCGTATTCCAAATACGATCGCTGCATTTCCCCATGCAGCGAAGTCGGAATGATTTGCCCAGAGCCAAGAAGGTTGAGTTGCGCGGTCATCAGGCGAGTCCAGTCCAAAAAACGGCCAAGGGGTGAGCGAAATTAAAAATCGCAAGAAAGACGAGGATTAATCAGCAGTTGCTTGCACGGAAAGAGCAATGAGGCATAGCATAACAACTAGACAGCCTCGCGTTTGGCGCAACTTGCTCGATGAAAACGGTTTTGATCGTTGAAGACGACCCAATTAATGCACGCGTCTTCTCCAAAATTTTGACCAAGCGGGGCGGCCTGGCCGTGCAGCACACAGAAGATGTGGAAGAGGTCGTGAAGATTGCCCGGGCGGGCGAAGCGGACATCATCTTGATGGACGTTTCCTTGGCCCACAGCACCTATGAGGGCAAATCGGTTGATGGCATTAAAATCACCCAAATGTTGAAGGGGGATCCGGCCACGGCCAAGCTGCCCATCATTTTGGTGACGGCCCACGCCATGGAAGGCGATCGGGAAAATTTCCTGTCCGAAAGTGGCGCGGATGACTACATTTCCAAGCCCGTGGTCGATCACCAAGCCTTTGTGGACAAAATCGTCAGCCTGCTGCCCACGGACGCGTAGGGCGGGCGATCGACGGCTGGAGAGATCGTTCACGGGTCGCCAATTGCTGTTTGGGCCATCTTCCGTTGGGAGGGTGGCCCATTGCCTGATCGGCCCCTAGGCTTGATTGCCCGTGGCTTCTAGGGATTCGAGGATGTTCAAAATTTCCAGAGCGGCGGCGTAGGTATCGTTCAAAATCCGTTCGTCCTCTTCGGGATCATCGGTCAAGTCATCCAAAATGAGCCGCAGGGCCCCAATAATTTCGCTGAGGCGCGATCGCACCTGATAGGAAATTTGGGCAAAGGTTTCATAGCGATCCATGCCCCCACCTCCCGAGTCGCTGTAGAACGATCGCTGAACTTGCAGCGCGTCTTCAAACAACTCCATGGTGCTCAACATCCGAATGGCCGATCGATAGGATTCGCGCAGGAGTTCTTGGCGTTCCTCGTTGCTGTCCACCAGGTCATCCACCAGCAATTGCAGGGAGCCGACGGTGATGTTGAGCCGGGTGCGAATTTCGTAGGAGGTGCGGTTGAAGGTTTCGCTGGCGGTGGCCATCGGTTGCTGCACCCGGGCATTGCCAAACTGCATGGTGTAGAGCTTGGCGTAGGCTCCGCCCTTGGCCAGCAGTTCCGCATGGTTGCCCACTTCCACCACGCGCCCCTTGTCCAGGACAGCGATTTGGTGGGCCCGCTGCACGGTTGAGAGGCGGTGGGCAATGGCGATCACGGTGCGATCGCGGCTGAGGGTTTCGATCGCCTCCTGCACCAACCGCTCAGACACCGTATCCAGGGCGCTGGTGGCCTCATCCAAAATCAGAACTGGGGGATTTTGCAGCAAGGCCCGGGCGATCGCCAGCCGCTGCCGTTGCCCCCCCGACAACATCACACCCCGATCGCCAATGGTGGTTTCCAAGCCGCGCGGCATTCGCTCAATAAATTCCATAGCGTTGGCCAATTTGGCGGCGGCAATCACCTCCTCATCGGTGGCCGTGGGCATGGGGTAGGCGATGTTATTGCGGATGGTGTCGTTAAACAAAAAGGTTTCCTGGCTGACAATGCCCAAGGATCGCCGGAGCGATCGCACGTCAAAGCTGCGTAAGTCTTGACCATCGATGAGGATCCGCCCCGCCGTGGGATCGGCAAACCGAGGCACTAGCTCCACGAGGGTTGATTTCCCGGCTCCGGAGCTGCCCACCAGGGCCAATGTTGTGCCCCGGGGCAAGGTGAGGGTGATGTCTTGGAGTGTCAGCTCGCTGCTGCCTTCGTAGGCAAAGCTGAGATTTTCAAACCGAATATCCTGGTGCAGTCCCGTGAAGGGGGTGGAACCATTGGCCAAAAAGGTCTTGTTGCTCGATCGCAAAAAGTCTTCCACCACATCCACACTGGCGGCCGTGTTGGCCAACTGGCCCCGCAACCGGTTGAGCTGGGCCACCAGGGGTAGCAGCCGAAACAGCAGCGTCAGATAGGTTAGCAGCACCGTGGATAGGGCGCTGAGCTGATCCGCAAACAACCAACGACTGATGCCCACGATCGCCATTAGCATCACCACGCTCACCACTTCCGTGACCGGGGCGATCGCGATCGAGTTGGCCTGGGATTTAAACTCCGCGGCCTCCCGGGCCTTGGTTAGCCGCAGCATTCGATCGAACTCCCGCGCCTCCATGGCAGCCGATCGCACCAACCGCATCCCGCCCAAAATCTCCAGCAGGGCCACGGAATAGTCCTTGGAGGTTTGGGACACGTCCTTCCCCAGTTGGCGGGACTGGTTGACATAAAGCTGATTAATCCACACCACCCCCGCAAACAACACCGTGGCCACCACCGTCAGTTGCCAAGACAGCAGCAACAACAGCCCCACCATCACCAGGATCGAGACCACGGTGGCCACCAATTGCAGCAAATTGGCCACCGTGGCCGAAACCCGCCCAATTTCATTCCCCAGGCGGTTGTTGATGTCGCCCACACGGGTGCGAGCAAAGTAGCTGAGATTCACATCCAGCAGCAACTGAATGGCGTTCATTCGCAGGTCAGCCGCCAGCGATCGCTGCAAAATTCCGACGGCCAAGGCGCTGAGGTAGGTGGCCAGGTTTTTGAGGGCGATCGTGCCCACCACCGCCACGGCCATGGCGATCGGTTGGTAGGCCAAGGGCAGTCCCTCAAAGGGCGAAAAAAGTTTGCGCAAAATGGGCGGCCCGCCGGACAGCACCATCTCCTGGCCCAAAAAGCGCAGCACCACTGGCACAATCAGCGCCGTGCTTACCCCGTTGAACAGGGCCCCCGAGAAGCCCATGATCATCGTCCAAGCGGCTTGTCGGGGATAGCGCCGAATCAGTTGCCAAAGGAATTTGCGTCGGGCCATTGGATCACAAGAAAAAAGGAACGGGGTCTACCCAAAACAGGCAGCGGTGGCTAAAAACCAGCCAAGAACCCATCAGGCAAAACCTGATGCAACGTCCTGATGCGATCGCCCCGGGGATCTGGAGAAATGCGCATCTGAATTTTAGGCCGGGCATTGGCCCGATGGGGGGCGACCGCCACCGCTTCTTGGCCACCGGCCCGCAGCAGCCCCGCCTCGCTGCCCTAACACCGATCGAGAATTTGGTGCAGACCCGTGGCCATCGCTTCCAGGCTGTAGTGTTCAATGCAGCGCTGTCGGGCCCGCCGCCCGATCGCCCCCGATTGTTCCGGATCATCCAACACCTGGCGAATGGCTTGGGCCAGTTGGGGGGGCTGGCTGGGTTCCACCAACAGCCCCGTATCTCCCAGCAATTGCGGAATATCACCCACGCGGGTGGCAATGACCGGCTTGCCCATGGCCATGCCATCCGTCAGCTTCAGGGGAAATTGGGCGCGGGTTTCCGGGGTGTCCCGTTGGGGAACCACCACCGCATGGGCCGCCGCCACCACCCCTGGCATTTCCGAGGCGGGTTGTTTGGGTAAATAGATCAGCCATCGGCCCCAGCGGGCCTGTAGTTGCTGGTCATAGTCATCGTAGGGACTGCCCCCCACGATCACCAGTCGAATTTGTGGATCGTTGAGCTGATCTAAGGCCTCAAGCAAGTCTTCAACGCCCTTGTAGGGGCGGGTGGCTCCTGGAAACATCAAAATTTTGTAGTCTTGCCAGCCTTGGCGCGATCGAGCGGCGACGGGATCGAATCGATCGGGATCAAACAGGGCCGTGTCCTTGCCGCTGGGAATCAAAACCCCACCAAACCGTTGCTGCAACGCCAAGGTATTCACCGTAATTGCCGTGGCGTGGCTGGCCCAAGGCTCGATCGCCTGGAGATAGAGGGGATGATCAGGCCGGCGCAGTTCCCCATCTTTGCCCAACAAGTCGCGCAGAAATTTGCGCGGCCGCAGCCGATAGCGATAGTGATCGCCCCCGTGCCAGCTCAATTCCCAATCATCAATATCCACAATCACCGGCCGCCGATGGGTGATCGCCTTCAGCAGCCCCAAGCCGTAGCTGCTGGGCTTCAGCTTTTGGGCATAGATAATGTCGCCGGTAATTTGGGGCCAAAGCCGGGCGATCGAGCGAAAGTAGCCGGGATAGGGGCAACCCGGCACGGTCACCACCTGCCAGTGGGGCGGAGCGGGCAACGTTCCCAACTCCCCAAACACCGACCCCACGATCTGGATTCGATAACCCAGGCGATCGAGCGCTTGGGCCAACAAAAACGTGCGCACCGCGCCGCCCCAACGGCCGACCCCCTTGGTGGACAGATCGCTCACCAGAATGGTGACTTGGCGCGGTTGGGCCGAGGGTTGAGACTTGGAAAAAACAGACATCAGCGGCACAGCAGCAAAAGGGCGAGGAACCACCGCAGATCAGCCAACTTGCCAATCTGCTCAAGGGTTCTGACGGTCTAGATCGTTCGGCCAGGCCAAATTTATGGCCAGACCAGCCTATGGATGCACAATTCGCACCCGCCCCAACTTCACCAGGTCAAAGAGCCTGGACACTTGCCGCCGCTGATCGTCAGTCATCTTAAAATCACTGAGAAGGCAGTTGGCCAGGCTCAGGTAATCTTGCCGGGGAATCGCCTCGACTCCATCTAAGCGATCGAGAATTGGCTGAAGGTCGAATTCTGTCGCTTTCGTCGCCATTGACGCTGATGTCGAAGAGGTCGCAAGGCCGATCCGCCGCGATTTTCGCCGCTTGCGCGCTCTTCGCGCGGTGGGGGGTCTGTTGTTAATTCTATTTCGCACCCCAATGTACGTCGAACGCATTCCGGCTCTGTTGGACAACTATATCTTTTTGTTAGTCGATCGCGCTCGTCAAGAGGCCGCCGTGGTGGATCCGGCGGAAGCACAACCGGTGCTCGATCGGCTGGCAGCCCTCAATTGCCACCTCACCACAATTTTTAACACCCATCACCACCGTGATCATGTGGGGGGCACACCGGCCCTCTTGCAGGCCTTTCCCGAGCTGGTGGTCTATGGGGGCGCGCGCGATCGGGGGCGAATTCCCGCGCAACAGGTGTTTTTGGCAGGGGGCGAAACAATTCCCTTTGCCGATCGCACCGCTCAAGTGTTCTTTGTGCCCGGCCACACCCGCGCCCATGTGGCCTATTACTTCGCTCCCGCCAACGGCCCCGACAGCGACGGTTGGGGCGATTTATTTTCCGGGGATGTGATTTTTGGGGCCGGCTGCGGTCGCCTCTCTGAGGGCACACCGGCCGAAATGCTCCAGTCAATCGATCAACTGCGCCAACTGCCAGACAGCACCCGGATTTGGTGTGCCCATGAATACACCTTGGGCAACCTGGAATTTGCCCAAACCATCGAACCCCAAAACCATGCGCTGCAACAACGCCTCCAGGAAACTCGCCTCGCGCGATCGCGCCAGCAACCCACCGTTCCCCTCAGCCTGGGCCAAGAAAAACAAACCAACCCTTTTCTGCGTTGGGATAGTCCTGCCGTCCAAGCAGCCATGGCCACAGATGATCCCGTTCGTACCTTTACCCGTCTGCGGGGCAAAAAAGATCTTTGGTAGCGAGATCAAGATGTCGGCAAGAGGTCGCCTCCTAAGGCCTTCTCCATCGAAAACCCAGTCCGCTCCTTTGATCATCCAAGGGGCATGAAAATTGGTAACCCCTGAGGCAATTTAACCTAGGCATCAACCCAAACGACCATTGCTATCAATGGCGCAAGTGGTTTGGGGATGGGCAATTGAGCCATCATTTCGATCACTAAGGGGGCTGAACGATTTCCTAACAACGCTCCTGGAAAAGGCAGATTGACGATGAAGTTTAAATCTGCGTAGTTTCGGCTACAAATAGTCCAAAAAATCCTTGCTAGGCTACAGGGTAATTCTCGAATCTGCTGCCGCATTGGGCAACAACGAGTTGAATCAAGCCTGTGGCTCCTATTAGCATTCAGATTATTGAGACGAATCCACACCTACGCTCGTTGTTGGGGTGGCACTTACAACAACTGGGCTACGTGGTTTGTCCGTCAGCAACGCTTCAGCAAGCACGGGACGTGGCCCAGGCCCAACGGCCAATGTTGGTTGTGCTGGATCCCGATTTGCCCGATGGGGATGGTTTGGAATTCTGTGCCTGGTTGCAACGGGTTCAGCAGCCGATGGTGCTGATGATTTCGGCGCGATCGGGCGAGGCGGATGCGGTGGCGGCCCTGCGGGCAGGGGCCGATGATTATCTGCGCAAGCCTTTTGGGATGCAGGAGTTTTTGGCGCGGGTGCAGGCGTTGGTGCGTCGGGGTCGATCGCGATCGGCTCCGGCCCTGCTGGACTGTGGCGTGTTGCGGATTGATCTAATTCAGCGGCGGGTTTGGCTGTTTGAACGGGCGATCGAGCTGACTCCCCAGGAATTTAGCCTGCTCTATGCCCTGGCCCAGGCGGGCGGCGTGCCCCTCAGTCGGGCGGAAATTTTGCAGCGGGCTTGGCCTGAGTCGATCGACAATCCACGCACGGTCGATACCCATGTGCTGTCCCTGCGTAAAAAGCTGGAGGCCGATCCCCGCCAACCCAGCACCATCCAAACAGTCCGCAATGTGGGCTATCGCCTCAATTTGGAGCGCTTGGAACTGCACCGGGAACCCACCAATGGCCACGGCCCGCCGCCAAATCCGGTGGGGGGTGGGCCGGCTGGTTCCGGTGGCGGGGCCTTGTCCCGATCGATGTTGTCCGTGTCTTCGGGCTAGGGGCGATCGCGTTAGGATCCTGACAAATCAATTGGATCGAGCCAGCCCGATCATCGCGCATGTTTCCCATTGGCGACGACAATCCCACCCGCCGCACAGCCTATGTGACCTACGGGCTAATTGGGGTCAACCTGCTCGTATTCCTCTATGAAGTCAGCCTCAGCCCCTTGCAATTACGGGCGTTGTTTGAGGTGTGGGCCGTCGTGCCCTTAGAGCTGACCGCACAGTTCAACGGCTATCCAGTCACCATCCCTGGAACCAACTTGCCCGAAACCCTAACCTTGCTCACCTCCCAGTTTTTGCATGGGGGCTGGGCCCACTTGGGCGGAAACATGCTGTTCCTGTGGATCTTTGGCAACAATGTTGAAGATCGATTGGGATCCGTGAAATACCTATTGTTTTACCTGGCTTCTGGAGCCATTGCAGGGCTTTGCCAGTGGTTTTTTGCGCCGCTATCTGCTGTCCCTTCATTAGGTGCTAGCGGTGCGATCGCGGGAGTCATGGGAGCCTATATCCTGCGCTATCCCCGGGCGAGCATTTTAACCCTCGTGCCCCTAGGATTTGTGCTCATCCCCTTACGAATTGCGGCTTTTTGGTACTTGGGTATTTGGTTTTTGCAACAGGCCCTTTATGGGCTGGGATCGCTCCAGCAGCCCATGAATATCGGCTTGAGTGGGGGTGGAATTGCCTATTGGGCCCATGCGGGCGGCTTCGTGGCCGGGGCCGTTCTGGGGCCATTGTTGGGGCTATTCAAGGACGATGATTAAGCAAAAATTTCAGACCGAGAATGTTTGTTGATGAGATTCGCTAACGGGATTCGCTGATGGGAACTGAGCAGACTATCCCAGTTCCCATGGTTGGGTTTGGATGAAACCCCGATCGCCCATCCGAGCCGAACTTCGAGCCGAACTTCGAGCCAAGTTCTCCGTCAAGCCTAGAGTTCCAGCACGGCCAAGGTGATATCGGCGGCCCGTTGGATTTGGAAACCCAGTTTTTCGCACAGATGGCGCATGGGGGCGTTGTTGGGCAAAATTTCGCCCCGCAGTCGATCGATCTTTTCGTCGCGGGCAATGGCAACCAACCGCTGCAAAAGTTCCGTGCCTAGCCCCTGATTTTGGTAGCGATCGCGAATGAGCATGGCAAACTCCGCTTCATTGGAGCCATGTAGCTTGCTAATGCGGCTGACTCCCAAAATTTCCCGTTCTTCACTGGAATCGCGCCCCTCCGCCACCAGGGCCATTTCCCGATCGTAGTCAATGAAGCAAATTCGTGACAGGCGCTCGTGGCTAATCCGCTGGCTCAGTTTCAGGGCGTGGAAATAGCGCAGATAAACCGTTTGTTCCGACAAACTCTCGTGGAAACGCACCAAAGGCGGTTCATCCTCCGGGCGAATGGGGCGAATATTGACCGTTGTGCCGTCGCGCAGGGTCCAGGGAGTCGCGTATTGAATCGGATAAGGGCGGATGGCCGGCCGGGGCAACGTTGCCGGATCCATGGGCGGGTGCAACACAACCCTCGCATCCAGGGCAATCAGCGAACTGGTGGTTCCGGTGGCCACGGCCTGGCCAGCTTCGCGGGCGAGGAGGGGATTGATGTCAATTTCCTTAATCCAGGGCTGTTCCACCACCAGTTGGCTGAAACGCACCAGGAGTTGCTCCAGGGCGGCCAAGTCCACGGGGGCCCGGCCGCGTACCCCTTGCAGGGCTTTGTAAATGCGGGTTTGTTCCATCATCCGCCGAGCCAGAGTGGTGTTGAGCGGGGGCAGGCCCAAGGCGCGATCGCGGAACACCTCCACCAACTGACCGCCCAACCCAAACAGCAACACGGGGCCAAATTGTGGATCCACACTACTGCCCAGAATTAGCTCATAGCCATCTAACTTGAGCATGGGTTGCACGGTGACCCCCAAAAAGTCCGCTGTGAGGACGCGCCGTTGGGGATCTGCATCCCCTTCTTCGGTGTAGCTGCTGGTTTGTGGGGACTTGTGACGGTTGGCGATCGCCACGCCGGCCACGATCGCCAGGTAAGCCCAGCGCACCTCATTGGCATTTTGCAAATTCAGCCGCACACCGCCCACATCGCTCTTGTGGGTGATGGTTTCGGAATAGAGCTTGAGGGCCACGGGATAGCCAATATCGTTGGCAATTTCCACGGCCTCTTCGAGTTTGGTGGCGATGCGGGTTTCCACCACGGGAATTCCATAGGCGGCCAGGATTTGCTTGGCTTCAAATTCCGTGAGTAGATTGCGGCCCACCGCTTGGGCTTGTTGAATGATCCGAGTGACGGCGGCCCGATCGGGTTCAGCGGCAAAACTACCCGCGACCGCATTGGGGGTTTCATACAGTCCCCGCAGGTTGTAGCTGTAGCGCCACATGTAGTTGAACACCCGGGTGGCCGCGTCGGGGTAGGGGAGGGTGAAGATGCCCGCTTGGTTCAAAATGGCCTCGCCAGCGGCCACGGCCGAACCGCCCATCCAACTGGCCAAGATCGGCTTCCCGCAATGGGCATAGGGCCGCAGCCGTTCAGCAATTTGGGTGGGATCGGTCATGGCCTGGGGGGTGAGGATGGTCAGCAGCCCGTCTCCGTTGGGATCGGCGGCGGCGATTTCCAAGGCCTGGGAATAGCGATCGGGGTCGGCATCTCCCAAAATGTCGATCGGGTTGCGGCGGCTCCAACTGGGCGGCAACACTTGGTCTAACCGCTCGATCGTCTCCGGTGACAGCTCGGCCAAGTCGCCCCCGCCGGAAACCACCTCATCGGCCGCCAACACCCCAGGGCCGCCCGCATTGGTCAGCACAATCAACTTGCGCCCCCGGGGGCGGGGTTGTTTGGCCAGCACTTCGGTCATGTCGAACAGGTCTTCGATCGTCTCGACGCGCAACACCCCCGATCTCCGGAAGGCCGCATCCAACACCGCGTCACTACCCGATAGCGATCCCGTGTGGGAGGCGGCCGCCTGGGCCGCCGCTTCCGTGCGTCCCACCTTGATCACCATGATCGGTTTTTGCAGCGCCACTTCTCGCGCCGCCGACAGGAAGGCCCGCGCATCCCCCACCGATTCCATGTAAATGGCGATCGTGTGGGTGCGGGGATCATCGCCCAGGTATTCAATCAGGTCGCCCCAGCCCACATCCAGCATTGACCCGATCGACACAAAGGAACTGAAGCCCACCTGTTCCCGGAAGCTCCAATCCAAAATCGCCGTACACATGGCCCCGCTTTGGCTCAGGAATGCCACATTTCCCGGCCGGGCCATGGCGCTGGCAAAGGTGGCGTTCAAACCGGAAATCGGATTCATCACCCCCAAGCAGTTGGGGCCCACCACCCGCATGTTGTAGCGGCGGGCTTCGGTCAGGAGTCGTTTTTCTAGTTCAATGCCAGCGGGGCCAATTTCCTTGAAGCCCGCAGACAGGACGATCGCCCCGCGTACCCCTGCCTGGCCACAATCGCGAATCAAGTCCGGAACGGTGGCCGCTGGGGTGGCAATCACCGCCAAATCCACGGTTTCGGGCACTTCCGCGATCGAGGGATAGGCCCTGACTCCCAACACGTTTGATCGCTTGGGATTAATGGGAAACACCGTGCCCCCAAAGGGGTTTTGCAACAAATTGGTCAAGAGCGTGCGCCCCACACTCCCTTCACGATCGGTTGCGCCAATCAGCGCCACACTCCGAGGCACAAAAATTGCATCCAAAGGATGGCGATCGGGAGAGACTTCAAGGGCGATGGAAGCAACTGTCATAGCCAGCGACCTACGTGAATGCAATAGGTAAAGAAGACAAAGGGGCAATGCCGGGCCCATGGCCCAATTGTTCAGATCAACGCAACACCGCTCAGGCAGCCCCAAGGTCGCAATTCATCCCGGCCCTAGCGTTCGTTTGGGGTTGACACCATCGCCGCAATCTCAATTGACGGCATTTGCGGGGATGCAGGCCATGGGGCTGGCTGCCGCTCGGAGGTTAGGGAATCTGTCGATCGTGAAGTCTTGATCCGATCTTGACCCGACTTGATGGGGAATTCCCTAAATCGCATACAGTTTTTTCGATTCAGCGTTTTCAATTCCGCGTTATTGATGCAGCACCCTGATGTTGCCTCCTCAATAACATTGGGAACATCAGGAAAGGGGAATTCCAAGAAATCTGAACGAACTTTGAAAAAATCTGACAAGTTTGGTGTCACTCAAGATGCCCATCAATGGGGCCCCGAAGGACGGCGGATATAGCCCAGTAGGGATTGGGGATTCACCCAGCGGGCGCGGGATCCCAGCCGATCGAGCAGGTTAGCCCGCAGCCTTGGGGAACATAAACCAATCAACAGTAATCCCAACAAAGCTTTCACTGCTCCGGGCGATCGCCCAAAGGCCGGATCATGGCCCAAGAGATGCCAACCCAATTGCCAACCGAGCAGCCCTTGGCGATCGGGCGGGTTCAGTCGCAGGGTCACGGCATCCAAGCGCGGGGCCAGATATTTATAGAGCAAATATTTATAGAAATTGCCAAAGGCGATCGGCCCATGAATGGCCAGGTGGGGATGCTGGGCGATGGTTTGCCGCAAACAGGCCAACCCCGATCGCGCAATGCGGGCCACATTTGCCGACTGGGATCCCGCTGCCATCCGATAGAGCACCTGCACCCGGGGTACGCAAACCAGGGGAAACCGGGCCGCCAACCGCAACCACAAATCCCAATCCTCCGAGGGAACCAGGGTGGGATCAAAGGGGGCGATCGGGCGGGGATCGGCGGGATTCGGCCAGCCCACGGCCGCCAGGGCGGATCGGCGGATCAGCGGGTTAGAGCCATTTTCTAAAAAATTGAGCTGTAACAAAGCGGGCAGCAAGGCCCCTTCCAGGCTGACATAGCTGCCTCGGTGGGAAAACGTTGCCCGATCGTCCACGTAGTCCGTCCAGCTATAGGCCAAGGCGGCTTGGGGATTGGCGGCCAAGGCCGCCTTCTGGGCCGCTAATTTGTCCGGAGTCCACCAATCATCCGCATCGAGAAAGGCAATCCATTGGCCCCGTGCTTGGGCTAAGCCTCGGTTCCGGGCGATCGCCTGGCCGCCGTTGGCAAACCGGAATGGCCGCACCCGAGCATCCCGCGCGGCCCAAGCTTGCAAGCAGTCCCAGGTCTGGTCGATCGACCCGTCATCCACCACCACAATTTCAAAATCTGGGTCGGTTTGGGCCAACACAGAGGCGATCGTCTGGGAAAGGGTAGCCGCTGCGTTGTAGGCCGGAATGATCACTGAGATCGCTGGGTTGGGCATTGCTGAATCCGATCTTGTGGCGTTGGGCATTGCTGCTTCGGACATTGGGTTATAACGACAGGTCGCCTCAAAAACAGCAATCGAAAACGGAACTTTCGCGATCGCCGCCTACAATTTTGGCAATGCTGCAAGGGGCCCCACTGCCCTGCCACCCATGAACCGCCGATCGTCCGCCGCTTCCACCCCGATCGCCACCTCCGGGGTCACACCGCAGTTTTCTAGCCAAGATTGGCAACGCTTGAAACGGGTTCGGGCGATCGCCACCCTGATGGACAACGCGATCGAACTGCCGATTGTGCGCTACCGGGTGGGCCTCGATCCCGTGATTGGCCTGCTCCCGATCGGGGGAGACCTGGTGAGTTTTTTGCTGTCGGTTTATCTGGTTTGGGAGTCGGCCCGCCTGGGCACACCGCCCGCCCTGCTCACCCGCATGACTGTGAATATTGCCTTGGAAACCCTGGCCGGCGCGGTTCCGGCCCTCGGGGACTTGGTGGATGTGGCCTGGAAAGCCAATGCCCAAAATTTGCAGTTGCTGGAAGCCCATTTGCACGCACCCGATCGGGGGCCGGGGCGCGTGTCCAAACGGTTTGTGTTGCTGTTGATTGGGGGCCTGCTGCTGCTGACGATCGCCACGGCCAGCCTCAGCCTGTGGTTGCTGCAACTGGCTTGGCGGACTCTCGTTGGTGCATAGGTTTCGGGAATTGGAGCATCGGCCCTAGGTCTGGATGGGTTCGTTGCGGCTAGGGTCGCCCAAAAACGGCTCGATCGGGGGCGGTATTACCACCGGTTGCGGTGGGCCACCCCATTGGGTTTGTAAGTCCGTGAGGAGTTTGTCTTGCTCCGCCCGCAGGCTGTTGACTTTGGTGCTGCGGTTTTGGATCGAAAACCAAACCAAGCCCCGATCGCGCGTGGGCAAAAACCCAGACAGGGCACTGACGTTAAACAAACTGCCGGTTTTGACAGCGGAACCGGTGGGCATTTTGCGCCGGGCAATGGTTCCCCGATCGCGCCCGGCCATGGGCAACAGGGCCGCAACGCCCTCCGGAATGCCCAGCACTTGCAAGCGCCGTTCCAAGGCAATCCCGATCGCGGTGATCGCCCTGGGAGAAAAAGCATTGCCCTGGCCCAAACCGGAGCCATTGAGCGATCTCAATTCCGTTTCTGACAGGCCCGTGAGCGATCGCAACTGTTGCGCCACCTTCACGCCGCCGCCCATCTGGCGGGCCAGGGTTTCGGCCATGAAATTATTGCTGTAGAGGTTCATTTGCTTCAGCAAACTCAGCAACGGCAGCGATCGATGGCGAATCAACAAGCGCCGACCCGCTACGGGCGTGGTCGTGCCCGGTGTGGCGGTGGCGTTGGGCAGTTGGTTGGGCGAAGCCGAGGGCAGGGCATCCAACGCTGGCCGCACCGTTCCCGCAATCACCACCTGGGGCTTGGGTGTGCCGGGGGGCATAGTTCCATGGACACGGGTGAGCAAGGGCGACCAAGCCGCTCCATTGATCCCTTGGCGCAGTAAGGTTCCGCCCAGGGCTGGCCCCGGTGGGTTGGGGTCTTCTGGATCGGGCAAAAAGTTCATCTCAAAGCGCCCTTCAATCACCAGATCGCCGGTTACCCGGTTGATGCCCAATTGCTGGAGCGCATTCCCAAGGGCGATCGCCTCTTCCCAAACAAACATCGGATCGCCACCGCCGCGCACAATCAAGTTGCCCTGGAGGGTTCCTTGGGCGATCGGCCCGTCGGCC
>NZ_LIRO01000104.1:0-2587 GCF_002742025.1 Limnothrix sp. PR1529 | reverse complement strand
CGCGGCTGTAGATTTCCGTTGAGATTTGACCCGGGAGGGTGGTGAGTTTTCGTTGAGATTTGACCCATGTTTTGACCCGTTCCTTGCTGTGAGCAGCGAGGGAGACAGGAGTGATCGACATGGCGTTACTGAGTGTTATCCGTCGCTGGCATCTGCGAGACCGGATGCCGATCCGGGAGATCGCGCGGCGCACTGGCTTGTCGCGGAACACGATCCGCAAGTATCTGCGCAGCGGCGCGGTAGAGCCGCGGTTTCGGGTTCCCGAGCGTTGCAGCAAGCTGGACCCGTTTGCTGAGAAGCTGTCGCATTGGCTGCGGATCGAGGCTGCCAAGTCGCGCAAACAGCGACGCACGGTGAAGCAGTTGCACGCCGATCTGGTGGTGTTGGGATTTGACGGTTCTTACGGGCGCGTTGCCGCTTTTGCGCGGGCGTGGAAGGCGCAGCGGCAATATGAACAGCAGACCAGTGGACGCGGGACCTTCGTGCCGCTGGTGTTTGCGCCGGGGGAGGCGTTCCAGTTTGACTGGAGCGAGGACTGGGCGGTTCTCGGCGGCGAGCGTGTGAAGCTGCAGGCGGCCCATACCAAGCTGACGCACAGCAAGGCCTTTATCGTCAGGGCTTATCCGCTGCAGACCCATGAGATGCTGTTCGATGCGCTGACGCAGGCGTTCCGGGTTCTGGGCGGTGTTCCGCACCGTGGGATCTTCGACAACATGAAGACCGCGGTGGACAAGGTCGGCACTGGCAAGGCGCGGCAGGTCAACGCGCGGTTCGCAGCGCTGGCCAGTCATTATCTGTTCGAGCCTGAGTTCTGTAATCCTGCTTCCGGTTGGGAAAAGGGCCAGGTCGAGAAGAACGTTCAGGACGCTCGGCGCCGGTTGTGGCAGCGCATGCCAGCCTTTGCTGATCTTGATGCCCTCAATGCCTGGCTCGAGGAGCAATGCATCGCGCAATGGGCCGATATCTCGCATGGCACTTTGCCGGGCACCATCGCCGAGGTGCATGCGGAGGAACTGTCCAGCCTGATGCCGCTCGGCGGGCTGTTCGACGGCTTCGTCGAGCATACCAAGCGGGTCTCACCGATCTGCCTCGTGCACTTTGAGCGCAACCGTTACAGCGTGCCGGCCAGCTTTGCGAACCGGCCGGTGTCTTTGCGGGTTTACCCCGCGCGGATCGTGATCACCGCCGAGGGACAGATCCTGTGTGAGCACGAGAGGATCATTGATCGCTCGCACCGCAGTGGCGGGCAGACGGTTTATGACTGGCGGCATTATCTGGCGGTGATCCAGCGCAAGCCCGGTGCTCTGCGCAACGGTGCCCCGTTCACCGAGATGCCCGATGCCTTCAGGCAGTTGCAGGGGCAGCTGCTGAAGCGCCCCGGCGGCGACAAGGAAATGGCCGAGATCCTGGCGCTGGTGCTCCAGCACGACGAGCAGTCGGTCCTGTGCGCGGTCGAGCTGGCACTTGAGGCAGGCGTTGCCACCAAGACCCACGTTCTGAACCTGTTGCACCGCTTGATCGATGGAAAGCCCGCTGGCCCCGATCCCATCGCTGCCCCGCAGGCGCTGTCGCTGATGAGCGAGCCCAGAGCCGATGTGGCGCGCTATGATACGCTGCGCGCCAAGGAGACGGCCCATGCGTCATGACCCTGCCAGCGCGGCTGTCATCGTGATGCTGCGCGGCCTCAAGATGTATGGCATGGCCGGAGCGGCCAGCGATCTCATCGAACAGGGGGCACCCGCGTTCGCCAATGCAGTCCCGATCCTGTCCCAACTGCTCAAAGCCGAGATGGCCGAGCGTGAGGTGCGTTCGATCGCCTATCAGATGAAGGCCGCGCGGTTCCCCGCCTACAAGGATCTGGCCGGCTTTGATTTTGCTGCCAGCGAGGTCAATGAAGCCATGGTTCGCCAGCTGCATCGCTGTGACTTTATCGATGGAGCACACAACGTCGTCGCCGTGGGCGGCCCGGGGACGGGCAAAACCCACATCGCCACTGCGCTCGGCGTTCAGGCAATCGAGCATCATCGCAAGAAGGTCCGCTTCTTCTCGACGGTCGACCTGGTCAATGCGCTCGAACAGGAAAAGGCCCAGAATAAGGCTGGCCAGCTCGCCGAGCGCCTGCTGCGGCTCGACCTGATCATCCTCGATGAACTGGGCTATCTGCCGTTCAGTCCGTCAGGCGGGGCGTTGCTGTTCCACCTGCTATCCAAGCTCTACGAGCGCACCAGCGTGGTCATCACCACCAACTTGAGCTTCAGCGAATGGGCCAGTGTGTTCGGTGATGCCAAGATGACCACCGCGCTGCTCGATCGGCTGACCCACCACTGCCACATCCTCGAAACAGGCAACGATAGCTTCCGGTTCAAGGCATCCGCCGCACAGCGCAAAACCAAAAAGGAGAATGTCCAACCCTTGACCAAACACAAGTCCGAACGGACATAGCTACCAACAACCCGGGTCACTTCTCGATGAAAATCCCGGGTCAAATCTCAACGGAAATCTACAGCCGCGGCCCCAGACGGTCTCGATGTAGTTCTCCCCGCCGCAGGCCAGCGACAGCTTCTTGCGCAGCTTGCAGATGCCCACG